>JANLHA010000235.1 GCA_024653845.1 Candidatus Omnitrophota bacterium
TCAATAGCTTTGATGCTATATCGCAATTCTTTACGATCACAGACTGCTACAATCCGAGCTAAAATATTTTGCAAACGTTGGTTCACATCGATGTCAGAAATGATTTTGTCTTGATAATGCTCTTCGATCTGCTGAGCGACCGCATCGCCAATCTGGACTTCTTTCTGTGTTCCATAAATCAATGTTTCTTGCTGACGGGTTGCAAGGTTGTATTCACTTGTACAGGCTGCAATAGGCAAGAAAGATGATAGGGCCAAAACATAAAATAAAAATTTTCTCATAAAGCCTTCACTCCTAATTCTTTTAACATCATTCTCAACTTTGGCAGCGGCAAACCAATGACATTGGAATAACACCCTTCAATTCTATGAATAAAAAGCCCACCACGGCCTTCGATATCAAATCCTCCGGCTTTATCCAAAGGCGACATCATACAGTGATAACGATCAATTTCCTCGTCGGAAAGTTTGTGCATAAAAACTTTGGTGCGCTCGTAATCAACGACCTGATGACCACTTTCAACATCAATGACCGCAACTCCGGTATAAACCCAATGCGAGCGTGAAGTCAATTCTCTGAGGATTTCTTTAGCTTCCTTCAGATTTCTCGGCTTTCCCACGATTTGCCGATGTCCGCCATAAACCAGTGTATCGGCCCCGATCACAATCCCTTTTCTCAAACGAGAAGCGACATCCTGTGCCTTCAGAATCGCATTGTGTTTAACCAACGCGGAACAACTCCCCGTGATTTTATGAAGCTCTTCAACGCGGCTGGGTTGAACAACAAACTTGATACCCGCCTGGTGAAGAAGTGTTTTACGTTGAGGAGAATTGGAAGCAAGAATAATTTTCTTAGACATTTAAGTGACTTTCAAAAAGTCCTGGGCGGTAAAAAGAGAAAGCAATTTGCAATTCTGTTGGGCCAGAACTTCTTTAGCTCCTTCTCCTCGGTCCACCACACAAAGAGCGACCGGTGCCGTGATCCCATCGCGCTTAAGCACTTCAATCGATTCCAAAAACGCTTTTCCGGTTGTGGCCACGTCGTCGATCAAAATCACTTTTGCTCCCGTCGGGATCGGCATTCCTTCAATCTGCTGTTGCTTCCCGTGGGCTTTAGGGGCTTTACGGATAATAAAAGTATTCAATTTCTGTCCCGCCTGATGACTCAAAACTCCAACCGCACCAATCAAAGGATCTGCGCCCAACGTAGGGCCACCAATGGCGTCATACTTTTCCCCCTCAATCATCGAAAGCATCAACCTTGCACACAGATACGCACCTTCTGAAGACAGTGTCACCCGTCGAGCATCAATATAATAGTCGCTCTCTTTTCCGGACGAGAGAATAATCTTCTCACGAAAAAAGGCGTTATTTTTGATCAATTTGAAAAGTTGTTTTTTATCATCGAGAATGGCCAAAGACATACATCTTCCTTTCTTAAATCCGTCTAAATATTATTAATCGAGGGCTTATTGTATCACAAAATGATGAAAGGTGAATTTGCGGGAAATTATTTTGACTTAATGAACATAGGAATATCAGAGATGGGAATGATGTCAATAATGATGGGAACAAACCCAGGAACATTCACCTTCTCCCACACTGCGGGGTCAGGAGACAACTTCCATTCCAAATCTTTCCCAATTTTTTGTAAACGAATCAGCCCTGGATCGAGATTGATACCACCGACTTGCTGCTGTTGAATAGAAGCAACAGCTGGAGAAGCATCGGCTGGGGCAGTGGATGTGGATACGTGTTTTTTCTTGTCTTCTGTAGAAAGGGTTGTGATCAATTCACGTAATCCCCCTGAATACTGTTGTTGACGGATTTGATCATGCGGAACGTCACTGAGTTCCCGATATTCGTGGTCAAAAGCTTCAGCAATTTGTTCAATACTTCCTCTTTCCAAAATATCTTCACGGATAAAAATAATTTTTCTGGGAGACTGTCCTTCTTTCGGAACTTCAATCGCTAAACCATAAATTCGATTTCGTCCTGCAGAGTCATTTTCATCACGAACGATTTTCCGAATCTCGACACTCTCATCGGTATTTTTTAAAATGCCTCGTGCTTGAGTGAGCTTTGCTTGTTCAGAAGACGTCAAAGAGCCCGTTGACAAAACAATATCCCGAGGAGAATTCTCTCCGCCAATCAAGAATTCCTCTTCTACCACTCCCTCTTTATTAGAAATACGCACAACATGATGTACGGTTAATTCACCAACCTCTGTAGTCTCACTCAATGTGACGGCAATGTCTTCTTTTGTCTCATCCTCCCACCGCCCCATGTTTCCTCGTCCCGAGCCACGAGCGAGCGCCTTGATTTCCTGACCTGTCAGAACCGCCACTCGCCATGGTTCTGGATCACGGTCAGGGAAATAATGTCGACCTTCTAAAATGCCTGGAGGAAGCAAGGAAGCTATGGCGAATGGTTCCTTTGGCGCGGCTGGTTGTTGGGGTGATCTGTTATGAACAATAATCATCCGTCCTACCGCTCCACTCAATGACCAGGTGTCCTGTCGAT
>JANLHA010000239.1 GCA_024653845.1 Candidatus Omnitrophota bacterium
CTCAAGTTGTTGGAGCTAATGCAGACCGAGCGCGCGCAGAAGAAGCCCCCGGCGGTATCGACTTCGACCCTGAACTTTTGGATTTGCAAACCCAAGGACGAGGCATGGATTTTACGCCGATGGATCCGGCGTCTTTAGAAAATTTGACAATTGACGGTTTTACCCCTATCATTTTGAAGATTACCCCTGTGACTAGCATTCCCCTTCTTTTGGGTGGAGAGAAAAAGAAATCTCCATCAGCTGTTTGACACCTTTTCCCCAGGTGTGTTAGAATTCCCCACATGAAAAATATCATCCTCATTGGCTTTATGGGCTCTGGAAAGACATCGACGGGAAAGTATGTCGCCCAGAAACTCAATCGACCGATTCTCTCGAGCGATGAGATGATTGTTCAAAAAGAAGGGCAACCGATTGCGCAGGTCTTCGAGAAGTCTGGTGAAACCTATTTTCGTCAAATTGAGAAAAATGTAGTTAAGGAGCTTGCTACTAAATCTAATGTTGTGATCGATTGCGGCGGCGGTGTGATTTTAGATCCTGAGAATATCGTGACCTTAAAAAAGAATGGAATCATTATCTATCTTATAACAAGTCCGGAATTCATTTATCAAAGAGTCAAGAATCGTCGTCATCGTCCCCTTTTGAATGTCCCTGATCCCCAGAGCAAGATCCGCGAACTTCTCGAACAGCGTCAATCGTTGTATGAAAGTTCAGCGGACTTGACCATCAATACCGACGGCAAAACCCCCCAACAAGTGGGAGAGGAACTCCTCAAAATTTTTCATGACTGAACGTGATGCCCTGATGGTCCTCAACGCCATGCCTGGTGTTGGCAATGCAACCATCCAAAAACTCGTTCAACATTTCGGATCAGCCCAACAGGTTTTGTCTCTTCCTGTGAAAGACTGGATCAAGGGAAGTGGTCTGTCTAGAAAGGTCGTTGAAAAGATTTTTGATTTTGATCAAGACAAATTCCTGAAAAATGAATATAATTTGCTCACGCAAAATGAAATCGAAGTCGTTACGTTCTTTGATGAGAATTATCCGACGATTCTTAAAGAGATTCCAGATGCGCCGGTGGTGTTGTATGTCAAAGGCAGAAAAGATTGGGATGCCTCGCCGATGGTCGCTGTTGTGGGGTCGCGTCGAGCTTCGCTTTATGGAATGACAACCGCGCAGCAGTTTGCCATGCGCTTGGCGGAATTGGGAATCACGGTCATTTCTGGAATGGCGCGAGGCATTGATACCGCGGCGCACCAGGGAGCGTTGAAAGCGGGTGGTACGACGATCGCGGTTCTCGGCAATGGGCTCACTGAAATTTTCCCGCGGGAGAATAAAAAACTTCTTGCCGAGATTGCGCAAAAGGGAACGGTGATTTCGGAATTTCCGTTGACCATGCCGCCGTTGCCGCATAACTTTTTGCAACGCAATCGTATCGTCAGCGGATTTTCGTTAGGTGTTTTGGTTGTGGAGGCGGCGCGCCACAGTGGGGCTTTGGTTACCGCGCGTTTGGCTTTGGAACAGGGGCGAGATGTTTTTGCTATTCCTGGCCAAGTGGGAAATGCGACGGCTCAGGGAACGAATGATTTGATTCGCCAGGGTGCTAAGTTGGTGACGTGTGTGGAAGACATTTTGGAAGAATTGCAGCGACCTTTGAAAAAGTTTGTTGAACCTTCTCTGTATATTCCAGAGATTTCTTCTGAATCGTCGTCGGAAGTTCAAGAGCTAGAGAATATTTCGACATGCGCTCTTTCCGAAAGAGAAGAGAACGTATATACTTATATCAGCAAAGATCCCATTGACCTTGACAGTTTGGTGGTCAAAACGAAACAACCGGTTTCAACTGTGATGCCGGTTTTGTTGCAATTAGAAATGAAACGATTGATTAAACAGTTACCAGGAAAGTGGTTTATTCGAAAGCAATAAAATATGGCAGCTGCTAAACCTTTAGTCATTGTTGAGTCACCTGCGAAGATCAAAACGTTGACCAAAATTTTGGGCAATCGTTACAAGGTCGTTTCGTCCAAGGGGCATTTGATCGATTTGCCCAAATCCAAGCTTGGTGTCGATGTCGAGAAAGACTTTGAACCGAAGCTGATCGTCATGCGTGATAAGCAGAAGGTTCTGACGGCTCTTAAGAAGGAAGCTAAGGGTCGAGATCCTATTTTTGTCGCCACTGACCCTGACCGTGAAGGGGAGGCCATTGGCTGGAACCTCGCTCAGCATTTGGGAGCCGATAAAAAGTATTTTCGTGTCACTTTTCAAGAAATCACCAAAGATGCAGTTTTGAAAGCCTTCGAACACCCTCGCGATTTTGATATCAAAAAAATCAACGCCCAAATGGCTCGACGGATTTTAGATCGGATTGTTGGT
>JANLHA010000243.1 GCA_024653845.1 Candidatus Omnitrophota bacterium
GAAGATGTTATCAAGTTAAATTATGACGCTGTTGATCATACATTGGCGCATTTATTTAAAATCCCACTTCCCGCGACGGCAACAAGTACGGTCAAAAAACTTCAGGTGGTTTCCAAGAAAGCTCCAGAATATGTCCAAGATGTCGTCGCCAAAATGATCAGCCGCTGCGGAGACTCCATTCCGGTGAGCAAACTTCCTCAGGACGGGACGTTTCCTGTTGGGACATCCAAATGGGAAAAACGAAATATTTCTTTGGAAATTCCGGTGTGGGACGCTTCCATCTGTATTCAGTGCGGGAAATGTGTGGCGGTTTGTCCTCATGCCGTGATCCGAACGAAAGTCTATGATCCCAAACTCTTAAACAATGCTCCGTCGACATTCAAATCCATTGAGGCCAAAGATGCCGAATTAAAAGGCTGGAACTATACGATTCAAGTGGCCCCAGAAGATTGCACGGGATGCGGCATCTGTGTGGATATTTGCCCGGTGAAAAATAAAACAGAAACACGCCTTAAAGCAATCAACATGAAAGAGCAGGAGCCTATTAAAGAACAGGAAAAAGAAAATTGGGATTTCTTTCTGGATTTGCCTGAGATCGATCGAAATATTGTTAAGCACTCAACCATCCGAGGGATTCAAAGCCTTGAGCCTCTTTTTGAATTTTCCGGCGCTTGTGCAGGCTGCGGAGAAACCCCTTATCTTAAAATCATGAGCCAACTTTTTGGTGATCGCGCCTTGATTGCCAACGCGACGGGATGTTCATCCATTTATGGAGGCAACTTACCCACAACTCCGTGGACAAAAAATAAAGAAGGACGAGGGCCGGCATGGGCGAATTCGCTTTTTGAAGATAATGCCGAGTTTGGTTTAGGCTTTCGTTTAAGCCTTGATAAACAGACGGAGTATGCCAAAGAATTGGTTAAAAAATTGGCCTCGACGATCGGAGAAGATCTGGTCAACGATTTGATCAATGCCAAGCAGATTGATGAAGCAGATATTTTTCTGCAGCGTGAACGCGTTGAGATTCTCAAGAAGAAAATTGCAGGAATCAAATCGTCTGAAGCCCAGCACTTAAAAAGTCTGGCGGATATGCTCGTCAAGAAAAGTGTTTGGATTGTTGGAGGTGACGGATGGGCTTATGATATCGGCTATGGCGGACTGGATCACGTTATGGCTACAGGAAAAAACGTGAATATTCTCGTCTTGGATACCGAAGTTTATTCGAATACCGGCGGGCAGGCTTCTAAATCAACATCACGCGGGGCGGTTGCTAAATTCGCTGCAGGAGGAAAGCCATTAGCGAAAAAAGATCTAGCCCGTATCGCGATGATGTATGGACATGTGTATGTCGCGAGTATTGCCTTAGGGGCTCGAGATGAACACACCTTAAAAGTTTTTCTGGAGGCAGAAAAATATTCCGGGCCTTCTCTAATTATTGCTTACTCGCATTGTATCGCCCATGGAATCAATATGACAACGGCCATGCAAGATCAAAAAAATGCGGTCCTCTCCGGATACTGGCCACTATTTCGTTTTAATCCAGACTTGGCCTTCGAAGGGAAAAATCCTTTGACGGTTGATTATAAGGCACCCGCCGTTCCCTTAGAAAAATTCATTTACCAGCAAAACCGTTTTAATCTGCTCACGAAAAGTCAACCGGAAAGAGCGAAAGAACTTCTTAAACTGGCCCAAGAAGATGTCAATAACCGTTGGGCATTTTATGAACAAATGGCTGCTTCTCAACCGAGCAAGCTTGATAAAGATCAAAAAAATTAGGCAAACAAGGGGGAGTAAATGGACCTGACGACGACGTATCTGGGATTAAAATTGAAAAATCCTCTGATTGCTTCAGCCTCACCCTTATCAGAAGACATCGATAATTTTCTTCGCCTGGAAGATGCCGGCGCCTCCTGCATTGTTCACCATTCATTATTTGAAGAACAAATCACAAGGGAAATTTTTGAGGCTGATTATTACCAAACCTTCGGGACGGAAAGCTTTGCAGAATCCTTAAGCTATTTTCCAAAACCATCGCAGTTCAAATTAGGGCCCGAAGAATATTGCGACCATATCCGTCTTGCCAAAAAAAGAGTCTCGATTCCCATCATTGCCAGCTTAAACGGTCATACTCCCGGCGGGTGGACAAAATATGCCAAATGCATTGAAGAGGCGGGCGCGGACGCTTTGGAATTGAACATTTATTTCCTGGCAACAAATCCTATCGATACCGCCGAAACGGTCGAAAACAATTACATCGAGATCTTACGTTTGGTTAAAAGGGCCGTAAAAATTCCGGTGGCTGTCAAATTATGTCCTTATTTCAGCGCGATGGCAAATATGGCACAGCGTTTAGATGAGGTTGGAGCCAATGGATTGGTTTTATTTAATCGATTTTATCAACCGGACATCGATCTTGAGAATCTTGAAATCGTACCGAATCTATTGTTAAGCAATTCACATGAAATGCGTGCACCGTTAAGATGGATTGCTATTCTTTACGGACATATCAAGGCCGATATGGCAGCAACAACGGGAATTCAGAGTGCA
>JANLHA010000244.1 GCA_024653845.1 Candidatus Omnitrophota bacterium
GGAGATCATTCGCAAATTGGAATCCGTTCCACGAGTAATTTATACAGGGTGTTTAGGGTACATGAGTTTTTCAGGAAATATGGATCTCAATATTTTGATTCGAACACTTTTACGTCAGAAAAATAAGATCACATTTCACGTTGGGGCAGGTATTGTGGCAGACTCTGTCCCTGAACAAGAATACGAAGAAACATTGGTCAAGGCCAAGGCCATGAAGGAATGCCTAGAGGAGCTGAGCGCTCCAAGCCCTCCAAAGATTTTTATCGACGGCCGGTGGGTTTTGGCGACAGAAAAGCTTCTGAAGTCTTTGACTCCAGGCATAACGAAAAAAGAAGGTGTTTTTGAGACCTTGCTTGTTGAACGCGGAGAAATTCTTTTTTTAGAACAACATCTACGACGGGTACGTCAGGGTGCCAAAAGATTTGGAATCGAAAAAGAGTTGTTGTCTTTAAATTTTTTGAAAATTCTGAAAGAAGCTTTGGATCTTAATCACCTTTCTGATGCGCGTCTACGTTTGATGTTATGGCAAGAAGGACAACATTCGCATATGGCGATCGTTGCCCAAGCATATCAACCTCGTCCTTTTGAAAAAGGATATCAAGTGGCAATTTATCCGCATCCCGTAGCCAACCCCTCAGGATTCAAAGAGATTGCTTGTCAGCCATTCTTTCAAGCGGCAAAATATGCAACTCGTCGAAAAGTGGATGAAGTTTTTCTTTTTGATCGTAAGGGGCATTTGATCGAAGGGAGCCGAACGAACGTTTTTATTGTCACCCCCCAGGGTCTCTTAACTCCAACGTTGCAAACGGGATGTTTGCCGGGGATTGCTCGCCATCATGTGATTCAACTTGCTCAAAGGGAGGGTATTCCGGTTGAGCAAAATCCCATTGAACTGCAAGACCTTCTAGCTGCCCATGAAATTTTTGTGACCAATTCGCTGATTGCAATCAGCCCTGTCATCAAAATCGAAGGGAAAATTCTTAAAGATGGCAAACCTGGGCCGGTCACTCGTCGAATTTGGGAGGCTTATCATACCCTTCGTCATCATTGACCCTTTTGGTCATTTCTAATATAATGGCCCAATAGATTTTATGACCAAACGATCCACTTTAGCTATTTTATCCGAGGGGCAGCTGAAAAATCGAAAATTGTGCTCTTTCAAGAGGAGGAAGATATGGACGAAATTCTAGAAATTTTATCAAAAGATGCTCGCGTGACACCTGAGGAAATTGCCAAATTGATAGGAAAGAGCGTGGATTCTGTGAAGAAAGCGATTAAGAAATATGAACAAGATGGGGTCATCGTCAAATACAAAACAATTGTCAATCATGAGCTGATCACGCAGGAGGCTCCACGCGTGCGTGCATTGATTGAAGTGAAAATCTTGCCGGAAAAAGATGTCGGATTCGATCATGTCGCTGAACGAATTTATGGTTTTCCAGAGGTGCTTAGTTGCTCTTTGGTTTCTGGAAGTTATGATCTGTTGGTGATCGTCGAAGGAGAGAATATCCAGACCGTTGCAAATTTTGTGGCATCCAAACTTTCGCCCATGGAAGGTGTGCGAGGTACTGCGACACATTTTCTCTTGAAACAATATAAAGAAGATGGACAAGTTTTGAAGAAAGCGAACGATAAACGAAAATTGAATATTTCTATATGACGATTCCCATTTCCAAACGTGTTGAAAATTTAGCCCCGTCGGGGATTCGTGCATTTTTTGATCTTGTGTTGGGGATGAAAGATGTGATTTCGCTCGGTGTGGGAGAGCCTGACTTTGTCACCCCACGGCGAATCCGCGAAAAGGCCATCCATTCTTTAGAGGACGGATATACTTCGTATACCTCAAATAAAGGAATGATTGAGCTTCGTCGAGAAATCGTGCAGTTTCTTGAGAATCGCTATGGCTTATCTTATGATCCTGAAGAAGAAGTGCTGATTACCGTCGGGGTCAGTGAAGGCCTGGATTTGGTGGCTCGTGCCATTCTTAATCCTGGTGACAAGGTTCTGATCCCCGAGCCTTGTTATGTGTCTTATGGTCCTGTCGTGGAAATGGCAGGGGGGGTGCCCGTTTTCCTGAAGACGACCCTGGAGAGCAAGTTCAAAGTGACACCGGAACAAGTTGAGAAGGCTTGCTCCTCGGGTGTCAGGGCCCTCATGATCAATTATCCTTCGAATCCTACCGGCGCGTCCTATTCCAAAAAAGAATTGCAAGCCATTGCCGATGTCGCTCGAAGAAAAAATCTTTTGGTCATCAGCGACGAGGTTTACGATGAGCTGACATATGATTTTGAGCACACCCCTTTTGCAACACTGAAAGACATGAAGTCACAGGTGGTTTATTTCAACGGGTTTTCTAAATCCTACGCCATGACGGGATTCCGGATTGGCTATGCTGCCGGCCCACGTGAAGTGATCGCCGCGATGACAAAAATTCATCAATACACGATGCTTTGTGCGTCGATCACCGGACAAATCGCTGCGCGCGAAGCGCTTCATAGTGGCTTGAAAGCGGTTGCGGAGATGAAACGTGAATATAATCGTCGTCGAAGATTCATTGTGGACGCATTAAATGACATTGGCTTGGATTGTCATATGCCTGAAGGCGCGTTTTATGTTTTTCCATCGATTAAAAAGACGGGCCAGAAATCCATGGACTTTGCGCAGGGACTTTTGAAACAAGAAAAAGTCGCGCTGGTTCCCGGGACAGCCTTTGGCTCGTCGTGTGAAGGATATGTGCGGATCTCTTACGCGTCGAGTTATGAAAATCTCAAAGAAGCCGTCAAGCGCATCAAGCGCTACATGAAAGGTTAATGCGGTATGGCTAAGCAATCGAGCATGGATTTCGAAATTCAATTTTACGAAGGGATCTTGCAAAAAAAGCCGGATTTTCTGCAAGCTCTAATTGCGGTCGGCGATCTTTACACTAAAAAAGGATTGTATCAACAAGGACTTGCGGTTGACGAAAAATTGTCTCGTTTGCGTCCGACAGATCCGTATATTCTTTACAATTTAGCGTGCAGTTATTCTTTGGTTGGTCGCGTTGATCAAGCTTATGAGGCGATCAAAAAAGCCATTGCTTGCGGATATGAAGATTTTCGATTTCTGGAGCGAGACGAAGACCTTGCCAATTTGTTAAGGGATCCTCGGTTTGGTGAGTATTTTTTACAGATCAAAGAGCAACGGAAAAATCCCAGATCACCTCAGAATCATTCGACCCGGGAGCGATAATTGAAAAAGTGCGCGACTTTTACAGGATTCGCGTTGTTATGTTTTTTGTTTTTTCCAATCAATGGTCATGCTGCCGAACCTCCGCAGTATTTTCTTCAAGCTCAATGGGATGAAACACAAAAAGAATTGATTGCCACAGAAAAGGTGGTTTTTACCAATCCCACGTCGAAGCCGCTCAAAGAATTATATTTTTACATTTATCCTCACCGTCAATACACTACGAAAGAAAAAGAATTCCTTTCCAAGCTGGGCGGGTATTTGAAAGTTCAGCCCTTCCCGGAAGGATTTCAATCGGGAGATTTGGAAATTGTATCGATTGGCCAAGGCGAAGCACCGCTGTCTTTTCAAGTGGAAGGGGATGACCAAACGTTGTTGAAAGTTTCCTTGCCTCAAGAATTACCTCCCGGTGGTCAGATTGAAATCCACTTGTCTTTCAAAGTCAAAGTTCCTCATGCTTATGGTCGTTTTGGTTGGCATGAGAATATCATCAAGTTGTCGCGGTGGTATCCGATTTTGGC
>JANLHA010000250.1 GCA_024653845.1 Candidatus Omnitrophota bacterium
GAATGATGAAAAACTTGAAATTTTTTTAGTCGCACGGGATCTGTTTCTGAACAATGGTTATGAGGCCATTGCCATGGACCATTTTGCCCTTAAGGAAGATGAAATGGCGCAAGCTTTCCGTCAAGGAACGCTGCATCGAAACTTTATGGGATATACGGTCAAACCTGCTGATGAATATATTGGAATCGGAACATCCGCCATTGGTTTTCTTGAAGGCGCGTATTTTCAAAACTATAAAACGATCCCTGAGTATTATGGGATTTTGGACAAAGGCGATTTGCCGATTGAACGCGGGATGGTCCTTTCGGAAGATGATCATATCCGAGGTTGGGTGATCAATAAATTGATGTGCAAATTTTCAATTGATAAAGATGATTTTAAAAAAACATTTGGGCGCAACTTTGATGAATATTTTAAAGAAGAGAAAGACCATTTGCGCTGGTGCGTTGAAGAGAAGTTGTGTGAGATTCTTCCGAATCGAATCGAAACCACAGAACTCGGGAAAATTTTCATTCGCAATATTTGTATGGGGTTTGATTGGTATTTACGCCAGCAAGACGCCCATCGGAAGTTTTCAAGGACGGTATAGATGTCCAAGCCGCTATTTCTCCAGGCTTTTGATGGAACCAATTCTCGCCCACCTATATGGTTTATGCGCCAGGCCGGACGATTTTTACCGGAATATCGTGCTCTTCGACAAAAGCATTCTCTCAATGAGATGTTTGCCCAACCGGAACTCGCTGCCGAAATCACCTGCCAACCTGTTCGAATTCTTAGCGTCGATGCGGCGATCCTTTTTGCGGACATTTTGACTCTGCCGGCCCATTCGGGATTTGATGTTCACTTTGACAATCAACTCGGGCCTGTGATTTCCAATTTGATCACTCATCCTGAAGATGTTCAAAGGATCGCCCCGCTGGAAGATGTTCCCCATATTCGAAAAACGATTCAGATGATCAAAGAGCAATTGGGAAAAGAAACCCCATTGATTGGATTTGCGGGGGGTCCCTTTACCGTTTTGAGTTATTTGATTGAAGGGGGAAGTTCGATCAGCTTTCAAAAGATGTTGGCGTTTTATCATCAACATTCAGACGAATTCGCCGATGCGATGCAAAAAATCACAGATAATACCATTGCCTATTTGAAGATCCAGAAGAATGCAGGAATTGATGCTTTCCAGATTTTTGATACGTGGGCGGGGATTTTACCGCCGGCTGATTATGAGAGAAATATTCTTCCGTATATTCAACAGATCTTTGCGGCGATAGATTTACCATCGATCTATTATCTTAAGAATTCCAAACCTTTTTTGCCATGGATGTCCCAGTCCGGCGCTGATTTTCTTTCGGTATGCCAGACGGTTGATTTAGAGAAAGAGTCTTTTTTGACTCAGGTCAGTCAAGGCATTCAAGGAAATTTTTGGAACGCTTTGTTTTATGCGGATTATTCAACATTAGACCGTGAAGTTTCGAGGCTTCTTCAAGCTTCCAAGAAATTTCGTCGATACATTTTTAATCTCAATCATGGGATTTTACCTGATACGGACGTTGATAAGGTCAGATTTGTCATTGAAAAGATCAAGAAGGAAGGAATCCGCCGTGGCTAAACAGATTCTCATCATCGGAGGAGGGATCAGTGGTTTGGCGACATTGCATTATCTTCGTCAAAGATATGCTTCTCGTCCGGATGTGAATATTCAATTGATTGAGAAAAACGAACGGATAGGAGGTACAATTCAGTCTACCCGACGAAAAGGAGCCATTTTTGAGGCGGGGCCGAACGGTTTTTTGAATTCTCGACAAGAAATCATGGATTTGATTCATGAACTTGACCTTGAGGAGCACCTGCTTGTTGCCAATCCTGAAAACAAAAAACGTTATATTTGCTTAGAGGACAAATTGTATGCTTTACCGAAAGGGCCTGCCAGATTTCTTTCTTTTCCTATTTTGACGTGGCAAGATCGATTCCGAATTTTTACGGAAATTTTTATCTCCCGAGGGAAGAAAGAAAATGAATCTGTTGCTGAGTTTGGCATCCGGCGGTTTGGGAAAAATATCACGGATTATCTTCTCGATCCTTTGATCACAGGAATTTTTGCGGGAAATATTCATCAGCTTTCCGTCAGGCATGTTTTGCCCATGCTGCTTGAATATGAACAAAAATATGGTTCAGTGTTTAAGGGGCTTTTTGCTCAAAAAGAACAATTGGCAAGAAAAATGCGAGGCCAATTTTGTTCTTTCCGGGGAGGGATGGAAGATCTGATCGAGCGTCTTGGCGAACGATATTCTTCATGCATTCGTCTGGGAGAAGAAACTCTTCGAGTTGAGAAGAAAGATCAGGGATTTGTTGTTGAAACCACCCAAATGAAATATTTTGCCGATGAGTTGTTCGTTTGTACCCCTGCATTTGCGGCGTCAAAAATTTTGGAGAATGAATGTGCAAAGCTTTCTAAGCTGCTTGATGAAATTCATTACGCCCCGATTGCTGTTGTTGGGTTTTTGTACCCCCGTTCTGCGTTTTCACAGCCTCCCACAGGATTTGGGTATTTAGTCCCTTCAAAAGAAAACAAAGAAATTTTGGGCGTCATATTTTCAAGTAACCTTTTCACTCACCGAGTTGATGATTCTCATCATTCCTTTCGAGTGATCTTGGGAGGGGCCCATCATCCTCAGATTCTAGAAAAGAATGAATTGGATCTCATTGCTTTAGCCGAAAAAGAAATTCAAAATGTTTTAGGGGCACAAGCACGCCCTGAGGAGCATTTTGTTAAGACTTGGGAGAAAGGAATCCCTCAATATGATTTGCATTACGCAAACCTCATCAACTCTATTGAATCGGAATTGAAAGTTCAGCCTCATCTGCATCTTGTGGCTAATTATCGCGGTGGCGTGGGGATCAACGATTGCATTCTTAGTGCCCGCCAAACAGTAGAGAGCGTTTCCTTTTAAAGTCTTCAAGCCATTGAAATCCATCAACTTATAGATTAAGCTTGCTTCTAGAGCCTTGAGAAAAAGGAAACGCACAAATTCGGAGGAAAAGTTGATGTTTAAACTCAAAAAATTTCGAAACCAGACGGTATCGATCCTGATTGTTGGAATTTTCTTGATCAATAATCCTTGTTATGCTCAAGAAGCTGGAGGAAATGCGGTAAGAGTTGAAGTGCCGGCCGATGCCGTGACTGTGACACGCATCATTGACCCTACCACCAATGCTATTGTGGAGGGAACTTATCGAGAAGATATTTTCCCCAATGAAGTCACCATGACTGTTCAAATTGGAAATCAAACATGGAACGTGCAAGGTAATCGCGGCTCGTATCTCATTCCTTTGAATCGTTCCCTGTCGAGCGGGCAGAGAGTTGTTGTCAATGTGAGAGGAATAGGTGCAGATGG
>JANLHA010000253.1 GCA_024653845.1 Candidatus Omnitrophota bacterium
TGATCAACAGCGTCATAATTTAACTTGATAACATCTTCGCCTTTTTTACTATATGTTTTCTTAATCGAGTCTTTGATGGCTTGGATGGCTTCTTCTTTGGGCAGAACTCCTGAAATCGCAAAAAAGCATGTCTGCAGAATAGTATTGGTATGCCTTCCTAATCCTGATTCCCGGGCGATTTTAGAGGCGTCGATAACATAAAACTGGGCTTTCTTTTCAATTAGTTTTGTTTGAACTTCCCGAGGTAATTTGTCCCATGTCTGATGGGTATCATAAGGACTGTTAAGAAGAAAAACGCCACGCTCATCCAATTCTTTCAAAACATCATACTGCTCAAGAAAACTAAAGAAATGACACCCTACAAAGTTAGCCCGGCCTATCAGATAAGTGGAATGAATCGGTTTGGGGCCAAAGCGCAAATGCGATACCGTCACGGAACCCGCTTTTTTAGAATCGTAAACGAAGTATCCTTGCGCGTAATTATCCGTATTTTCTCCAATGATTTTGATCGAACTTTTATTCGCGCTAACGGTTCCATCTGATCCTAACCCGTGAAAAATAGCGCGCACGCCAAAGGGGCTTTCAATAATGAAATCAGGATCATAATCAAGGCTGGTGTGGGTAAGATCATCCTCAATCCCAACCGTAAAATGATTCTTGGGGTTTTGTTTAGACATTTCATCATAGACGGCTTTGATCATGGCCGGTGTGAATTCTTTCGACGATAACCCATAACGCCCTCCGATAATGGTTGGTAACTGTTTGAACTTAGAATTACGGGCATTTTCGAAAACAGCATTCACCACATCTAAATATAATGGCTCGCCAGAACTTCCCGGTTCTTTGGTGCGGTCCAGCACCGCGATCACCTTGACCGACGCAGGCAGAACATCCATAAAATTTTTAATGGAAAAAGGTCGATATAAGCGGACTTTAAGTACCCCGATTTTCTCTTGGGATTGGGTGAGTTTATCGACGGTATCTTGGCAAGCCTCAGCAGCAGAGCCCATCACGACAATCACGCGTTCAGCATCTGGCGCACCGTAATATTCAAACAGCTTGTATTGTCTTCCTGTCAGTTGAGCAAATTTATCCATCGACTTTTGGACAATTTGTGGACAATCCAAATAAAAAGGATTGCAGGCTTCGCGGGCCTGGAAAAAGACATCTGGGTTCTGGGCTGTTCCCCTCATGATCGGCCGGTCCGGAGACAAACCGCGCAGCCGGTGCGCGATCACAAGTTCATCATCAATCATCGACTTCATATCCTCGATGGTCAACTTTTCGATTTTAGAAATTTCATGGGACGTTCGAAAGCCGTCAAAGAAATGAAGAAATGGTACGCGACTTTCTAATGCAGCGGCCTGGGAGATTAATGCAAAATCCATCACTTCTTGAACACTGTTTGAAGACAATAAGGCAAACCCCGTCGAGCGGGCAGCCATCACATCGGCATGATCTCCGAATATTGATAAAGCGTGAGTCGCCAAAGAACGTGCCGCAACATGGAAAACCGTCGAAGTTAATTCCCCGGCGATTTTGTACATATTGGGGATCATGAGCAGTAAACCTTGAGAAGACGTAAAAGTTGTTGTGAGCGCCCCTGTTTGAAGGGCTCCGTGTACCGTCCCGGCAGCTCCCCCCTCACTTTGCATTTCCTGCACCAGCGGCACGCTATCCCAAATATTGGGAGTGTCTTGAGTCATCCATTCGTCGGATAATTCTCCCATGATGGATGACGGGGTAATGGGATAAATGGCGATGACTTCGTTGACATGGTATGCCACATAGGCAGCGGCTTCGTTGGCATCAATAGTGACTTTAGGTCGTTTCATGATTTGATTCTCTTTCTTTAAGGTTGTGTTTGAATTTAAGTTTGGTCATCATAAAATTTTTTATTAATTATATTCATGGGGCTCGATATGCGTAAGGACATCCAAAACATGGGGGTCAGAGTCTAGTAAAGCTTTTTTTACATCATGAGCGATTTGATGTCCTTTTTTAATTGTAACATTCCCATTGATCACAATGTGCATCTCAATAAAGAAGTTTAAACCGCTTTTTCGTATTCGACATTTTTCGATATCTAAAACACCAGGAACCTTTATAGCAATATTTTTGTAAGTATTTTCTGTTTCAGGCGATGCTGCTGAATCCATGAGATCATTAATGGCAGATCGCCACATATTGGAACCATTAAAAAGGATAACACCACTGGCAAAGAGCGCAGCCCAATCGTCGGCGCTTTCATAGCCTTTTCCAGCAACCAAAGCAATTGTAATTCCTATGAACGCAGCAAGGGATGTCAACGCATCTGATCTGGCATGCCATGCGTCAACTTTAATAGAGATGCTTTTGATATCAGTGCCTGTTTTCCACAAAAACCGATACATCAGCTCTTTAATAATGACGACGCCTATTAAAATGAATAGTGTAAACGCAGCGGGTGCATGATGCGGAACCAAAATTTCCCTGATGCTTTGCACAGCGATCCCGAACGCTACAAGAATCAATGTCATTG
>JANLHA010000144.1 GCA_024653845.1 Candidatus Omnitrophota bacterium
GCTTCGATTGCCGACAAGGCTTGACTGTATTCATGAGCCAGATCAAAACTCTTCAAAGTCAATGCCGCTTCAAACGCAGCCCTTCGGATGGCAACATCCTCGGGATTGTATTCAAAAATTTTCTCGTAAAGCTCCAAAAGCTTTTCTTGTTGTCCAAGCTCTCGATAAGGGGCGATCATTGCTCGCAGCAGATATTCCGACGCAATCACCGTCGGTGGCAAACTCTCATATTGAACAATGGCGTCTTCAAATTTCTTCTGCCAAACACTGATCACAATTTGGTCCACAAGCCATCGATCTTTTGCATACCCTAACGACTCAATCTTTTGAAGAAGATCCAATCCCTGCTCGAATTGCCCCTCACGAGCCAAAGCAATTCCCTCATCATAAGCGAGGCTCAAAGAATCTTCATAGTTACGTTGGACTTTGCTATCCTTGGAATTGAGGGCCTGAGTTTTCTCGGCGACAGAAAAGAATAAATCCCATTTCCTCTGAAGAGCCAGGACTTTTGTATAGAGGGCCATCAACTGAGGATCAAAGGGCTTGGCCAGCAATTCTTTTTCTAGCAAGGACGACGCTTCATCCCACTTGCCATCTTTGATCAAAATTTCAATATCGCCAGAGAAGGCTAGAGAGGAGGTATCGACGGGAACTTCGGGAGTAGAGCTCTCTTGAGCAAAGACGCCCAAGGGGACAAGAATTCGCCACAAAAATAAAAGCAGAATAATGGCCTTCAGAAATTTTCTCAAATTCCAGGCTCTCCAATTTTGCTAAAGTTTTATCACTGTATATTAACTAATAATATACAGCAAGATTATAGCTTATCTCTTTGAAGATAAACTATAAATATAAAATATTTTTAAGTCAAAATAGAATTTTATCGTCGATGAAAAAAAGAAAGGATCTTCTCTCCCAAGGACATCTTGGATTGATGAAGCCCCACATGCAATTCTACAGGGCCTCCATCTTTAAGAAAAGTGGACCGTGGGATTCGGACTCTTGATGGGTCTTGGATTTCAATTCCAAGCGGTTGGCCATTCACGTGGACTGTTGAAATTTGATAATTTCCCCATTCCAAATTTTGGGAATTTTCATAAACAACCGTAACAGGGCAATTGGCAAAGATACATTGAACCGAAGCTTTTCCTGAAGCACCAAATTGCTCCCGTGTGAGTTTAGGCTCGAGAAGCAAATCTCCCCATTCTCCTCGGACACCAAAAATTTGCGTTAACAAGGTCAAAACATACCAGCTCGCAGAACCCGTCAAATAACCATACATTCCACGACCTTCTCCGTCGAAGTATTCCGGAACTCCAGGATAAATTTTGCTCTTGGAAGTATCAGTAGACATCTGATAAATGGAACGCAACACTTCCCAACCTTCTTTGACGAACCCGCGCTTATAGAGACCATAGGCGTACATGACCGTCATATGACTGAAAAAAGCTCCATTTTCTTTGGTTCCATAGGCAAATCCGAAAGCTCGGCCCAAATCAAGATAATGTCGCACGCCAAAATCCGTATTGAGATGGTATCCCCCCAATTGCGGATCTTTCAGAAAAGCCTGGACACTTTTGACAACCTGCTCGGTCTCTTTAGCATCAGCAACTCCGCACATTACGGCAAAAACTTGTCCCGTCAATGTCATCCACACCCGATTGTCTTTGAGCCCTTCAACGCGTTCGGACTGATTATCATAATACCCATTGAACCATTGATAATTTTCGCCATCCTTTCGAATAGAAACTTTCTCATTCTTTTGGATATGTTGCAAAAGCCAATTCCCCTTCCGCCGCAAATCCTCAATCACTTTTTCAATCGCGAATTCTTCCTTAATCCCACTGACATGTGGTTGCACCGACGGGAAATATTTTTCAAAAAGAAAAGACCTTTTGGCCTCCGGACTGTCATAATCACACGGCTCCTCAAGCAGTGTATCCAAAAGACCCCCGACCTCTTTTGCCAAAGGCAACAATGTCAAACCCTGCCCCCGACGAAGCTCTTCAAGCAAATCCGCCAATCCCAAAAGATTCCCGGCATACAGGCTGCTAAACGCGACACTCTCTCCACGCTCAAAAGCCATATCCAGCCCGTCGTTCCAATCTGCACTTTCCAGACGGATGATGTTATGTTCTCCAACATTAAAAAATGGAATCAGGGTCTGAACAAGAATGTGCTCGAGAATGTTTCCCTCATAAATTTCGTCCATCGTCGTTTTCAACTTTTGGCCATATTCGGGCGACCATTGCGAATCTTTGGCTTTACTACGGGAAAGCTGTGGATCACGAAAATAAGGAACATCTTCAAACAGGATATCAAAATCTCCGGTCTGATGAACATACAAAAGGATCGTTAAAAATGGCCATGCCCCATGGTCCATCCAAACTCGGGTGATGGCATTGCGATCCGCCATGAATTCATTCTTAACCGTACCAATGATCGTCGCATTACTTCCGTCGATACGCACGCCCGCAAAATTGTTAATCAAGCTCTCTCGCACCATGTCAGGCTCGATCAAGATGAGCGACAGCAAATCTTGCCAAAGATCCCGCCAGCCCTTGCCGCCTTTTCCATAATCGTGGTCCGGTAAAAAGGAACATCCAAAAATCCGACGTAAAACCGGCTGCAACGTGACCCAGCGGACCCAGGAATCATAATCCGGACTTGCCGTCTTCACTTGGATCGAACCGCTCTTCTGCTGCCAATATTTTTGATTTTCTTCTAAAGCCTGAAAAATCTTCTCCTTATTAGAAAATCGTTTGAAAATATTCCTGGCTTCGTCTTCTGAAGAAACAACACCAATGATGGCCAAAAATCCTCGCTCTTCTGAAGGGGCCAAGGTTGCGTCGTAAAAACGCAGAGCGCCCATGGCTTCCTTGCCCTGCAAAGCTTCGTGAGAAAAAATTTGAGGAGAACGATTTTCCAAAATTGAGCGAGGCTCCTCAAGCGTACCTTCTTCTCCACAAAAACTTTCAACCGTGGGGAAAGCCCCTCGAATCGGCTGGCCTTGGTCCTCGCAACCCAATACAAAATAAACAAAAGGATTGTCTTTGTGCCCTTCTTCATTAAAAATCATCGTCGGATGAACCACAACGCCTTCAGTGATTTGTTCAATGCGATGAAGAAGTGCGGTGACATGTTCATGATCATGTTTATTGGCCAAAGCCCGTCCAAAAATTGGAATGCTTATCGTCGGAGTCATTGTAATCGGTTGAGATGATGTATTTCTGACATTCACCCACATCAATTCAATCGATTCGCCTGATACAGGAACAAAATTCCGTGCGCTAACTTCCAAACCTAGCGAATGGTAAACATTGGTGAGCTTGTGCCAGAGCTGCCCCACTTCTACCGTCGAAGAAACACCTTCGCCCCGTTGAGTCAGAGAAAAAGCCCCTCGACCTTCAATATAAAAAGAGAAATTGCGAACCGTTTGACGCAAATCTTCACGAGACGTAGGTTTAGTCAAATATCGCGACCTGTCAATTTTAATGTCACCAGACAGAAACGGCGTGATGGCAGATTTGATCCCTAACGAATCTGTGCCACATAATGGGGCGTAAATGAGGCGCAGCTGTGCGGCCTCTTGGGATTGAAAACTCACCCCGTCGGGAAGAT
>JANLHA010000260.1 GCA_024653845.1 Candidatus Omnitrophota bacterium
TGCAATCGTCGAGCCAGCTTTTGATCTGTCTTCAAACGATGCGTGGTCTGATACCAAATCCATCCTGCTACCCAAAAAGCCAATAAAAACCAAACCGCCATCCAGAAAGAAATATTTTTATAAGTCCGATAACCCACTGGCTGCAAATCCCCTAAGGAATCTTTGATAAAGCTGATGTCTTGACCGAATCGTTCCGACGAAACCGCAGGCACCCCTATTGAAGAAGGCTGCGCAACCATGGGAATTCCGACAACAGCAGGCGCGGCCTCGTCCGCCTCTTTGACAATCAGGGGGAATGGGCCTCGCGTAATCGTCTGATACATTTTACTTGTGGTATCAAAATAGCTAACCTCAATAGCAGGGATTTCCTTCATTTGAATCGTTTTAGGAATAACCACTTGTTCAAGGACTTTCCCTTGTTCATCCTGATGAATTTGCGGTTCGTATGTTTTGAATTGTTCGGTATCTTTCAGGGATGGCATGCTCAAATTTTTCCAATCTCCTTCTCCGGAAACACGCATGCGAAGCGTAATAGGATCTCCCACCTTGACTTCCGACGGACTCACCGTCACCTGAAAATCAAAATGCCCTACACCCCCTGAAAAACTCTTCGGCTGTCCTTCTGGCAATGAGAAAATTTGAATCGGCACACTCGCTGATTCAAGTCTCATAGGATGGGCTTCATAAGTCGACAAAAAATTCTTAAAGAAAGAATCTTCAAACATTCCTCCGCCCAAGGAATCAAAAGAATCTACGTTGGAACGAAAAAGCACCTCGCATACGATCTTGGCCGGCCCCAAATTTAATGATCCCGCCCGCGCGGGATAAACAAACGTTCTGAATTCCACCACTTCGTAACGAGCACCTCCAACGGATTGTTGATATCGTCGTGGCTCCTGGTAATCATCAACCGAAAATCCATCGTGCTCAAATTGCGGAAATTCAATATTCTGTACAGTGAGGCTATCCACAAACAACTTGATGATGACAGGAATTTTTTCTCCAACCCAGGCCTCATGCTTGGCGGTATTCATCACCACAAAAATCTTATCTTGGAGCTTGGTCGCTCCCGCGAGAGAACTTTGTGCAGAAAGGTTTCCTGACGCGCCAGAAGGAGCATCAATCACCTTAACGGGAATGGACTGTGTTTGATATTCTTTCCCGTCGATAGGAATGGCCAACGATGGAATTACAAAATCTCCGACCTTCAAAGGATAAAGATTATAAACAAAAGAAAGCGTTCGTGAATATTGGCCATTCACAATCAAAATTTGTGTTTTGGGACCTACGAAACGTGATTCAAAACCATCGATTTCAGGTAAATCTATTGGATCTAGCGCATCGACCCCGGTAATTGAGATCATCAAACGGGTCACAGATCCTAATGCCACAGGATTCACATCTAAGCGCGCCTCAACACCGACGTCATCCGCTTGCAAGGGACGGACAACCAGCATCGCAAAGAGGATCATCCACAGAATCCAGAGAAACTTAAATGACTTCATTCTCATGCTCTACCAATCTTTCAAAACAGGAGATTCTTTACCCCTTCTCCTCATGATGTTCAATAACCCTTGGGGCTGTTCATTGTCTTGATACTGTTCCAAAAATTTCTGAGCTTCGCGCTGCGACATTTGGCCTGTTAAAGAATCAGAAGAAGACGGCTCTTTTTCCGCAGAAAAATCGTCAAGACTTTCTTCTTCTTGACGAGTATCTCCTTGATTCTGGTCCTGGCCCTCAGAAGCATCTTGCTTTTGATCTTCCGCCTTCGAACCTTCTTTCTTCTCTTTCTGATCCTGCGCAGAAGATTGTCCCTGCTCTTGCTGCTTGTCCTGACCTTGCTGTTCTTCGCTCTTTTGTTCAGACCTCTGTTGAGAAGAATTTTGTTTCTGTTGCTTCTGCTTTTGTTCTAATTCTTTTTTGAACTTTTCCAATTCCTTCTTTACGAATTCATAATTTTCTTTGGCTTCATGGTCGTTCGGGGTCAACTCTAAGGCATCTTCATAGTGGCGCAGAGATTTTTCCCACGAAGAAATGGTTGTCTGAGGCTCTCGCTTTTGAACTTGCTGACCTAACTTATAAAACGAATTCCCCAAATTGTAATGGACTTTTTCTTTTAACTCGAGCTGCTCGGTCAACAGCGATTTTTCCAAATGAGCGATGGCCTCCAAATAATTTTCTGATTTATAATATCCAGTCCCAGCATCATAATTGATAATATCTGACTCGGGATCTTCCTGCAAAGCCCCTCGATACTTTTCCAACGCCTTGTTGTAATCGCCGGCCTTATAAAAAGAATTGCCCTGCTGCACTTGCGTAGGCTTAGAGGCGGCAAAAACTTGGCCTGTACTGAAATTAAAAAGAAAAAGCGACAAAATGACAATGAGAAATTTTCCTTTGAGTCCCGTCCTCGGCCTGCGTGTCATTATACATGGTTCAAGAATCAGGAACAAGACCGCCAATCCTAACGGAATCTGGAATCGTTCAAAATACCGTCGACGCGTCTTTGTATCAATCTGCCTTTTCTCAAGTTGAGCAATATGTTGATCATAAATCAAGTCTAAACCAAATTGAGCGCCGCTGGCACGCACATAAGCGCCGCCCGTTGACAACGCAATCTCTTGAAGGAGCCGCTCATTCAGACGAGATTTCACAAAGTTGCCATTCTGGTCTTTCAGAAATTGGGATTTCCCAGATTCATCCTGGATTCTCACCAACTCTCCCTCTTTGGTTCCAATCCCAACAGAATAAATTTTTAGCCCTGCGTCTTTAGCCTTCTTGGCCCACTGCAGAGGATCCCCCTCCAAATTATCTCCGTCGGTTAAAAGTACCAATACTTTGTATTCGCTGGGAATTTCTTTGTAGGCATCCAAGGCTTGAGCAATGGCAGCGCCCACATTCGTGCCCCCCTTAGGGATTGTCTGCGTATCCAAATCCTCCAAACTGAGAACAATCCCATCATAATCAACTGTTAAAGGACATACCATAAACGCGTTGCCAGCAAACGCAATGATCCCCAATCGGTCGCCTTTCAACTTTTTAAGGAGATCACGAACCGCCAACTTGGTTCGTTCTAAACGATTAGGTTTCACATCTTCTGTCAGCATACTTTTGGAAGTGTCGATCGCAAGAAGGATATCAACTCCTTCTCGTCGGACCTCTTCCAGCTCAAATCCCCATTGTGGACGGGCAGCAGCGATCAAACTCAGAAAAAGAACAAGCAATAAAAAAATGTTTTTCCATACCATTTTCTGAGAATCAACGCTAGAGGCAATCTCTGCATGCAGGCTGGAAACGGCAAATTGGTTCCACATCTGTTTTCTGCGTCGATAAGCCCACCAAAAAAAAACACCCAGAAGCCCAACGCTCCATAACATATAAAAAATTTTAGGTTCTCCCCATTGCATAATCTAAGGAATCCTCATAAAAAAGGTGTTTGCCAATATAAGCTCCAAACCTAAAAAAATTAATCCAATGATTAAAAAAGGCATAAATTGTTCTTCATAATGTTTATAACCTTGCTCTTCAATTTCAATTTTCTCCAGAGAGTCGATTTCACGATAGACTTGCTCCAGTGAAGCCGTATCCGTGGCACGAAAAAATCGCCCGCTGGTCAAATCCGCCATTCTCTTCAGTGTTTCTTCGTCAACGTCCACTTTCATTCTTTTATAAATGATGTTCCCAAAAAAATCTTGGACAGGATATGGTGCATATCCTCTCACTCCTGCTCCAATGGTGTAAATTCGAACACCCAAGGCATGGGCCGCTTTTGCCGCCGCAATCGGCTCTGTTTTCCCAGCATTGTTGACGCCGTCCGTCAACAAAATGATCACCTTGCTCTTCGCCTGGCTTTTTTTTAAGCGGGTCAACGATGCCATCACGGCAGACCCGATAGCCGTTCCTTCCTCATCAAAGAGATCAAAATGAATTCGGTCCAAATTTGTCTTAAACCATTCGTGGTCCGTCGTCATAGGGCTAACCGTATACGCCGCACCCGCAAAGGCCACCAGCCCTAAACGATCATTCACTCTCGCATCCACAAAATCTTTAACAACCCTTTTGACAACTTCCAAACGGTTATATCGCCCTGAACCAATCGTAAAATCCTCCGCCAACATACTGCGGGACGCATCAATGGCTAAGACAATATCAATCCCTTCCTTCTTTTGTTTTGTCATTTCAGACACCAACCGAGGCCCTGCCAAGGCGATCATCAAGAAAAGAATCGCAATCAACCGAAGATAAAACGGCAATTCCTTAAATCGTGTTTTCCAATTCTTCTTTAGAGAAGAAACCAACTGAACACTGGGGAAACGAAACGCCGTTGGTTTTTGAAAACGCCTTAAGAAAAAAAGACTGATCAATACAATCGGGATCAAAAAAAGGATCCAAGGACTTTTAAAAATCATGAAGACAACCCTTTGGTTTCATCAATCAACTGACGAGCCAGCTGAAAACTCTCTTGCATTTCTTCCAGCGTCGCAGGATACTTGGCAAATTTCACCATGTCGCAATGATTCATAAATCGTTTGAGAGATTCTTTTTGAGTTTCTGAAAGGGCTTGAGCCGTTTTGAGAAAGTCGAGAAACTCCTCTGTCGTCATTTCACTGGCCCTGATTCCAAATCGATTTTCCATGTAACGGCGAATCACTTCTGACAACTGGATATAATACTCTTTCACATTTGTCTGCTGCATCAAATCACCTTCCTGCAATTGATTCAATTCTTGATAAGCGACTTCCCACGCGGACAATCGAATTTCTGCTTTCTTTAATGCCAATGCTCGACGATAACGGATATATTGAATACAACCAGCAATGATGATGCTCAATACGATAAAAATAGAAAGATATAACAACCAGGGAATGCTGGGCAGATCAACCGGCGGCCTGATGTCATGAATATCAGAAATCATATTTTTAATGCACTCTTCTTTTCCGTTCTACGAAGAATTTGACAAACTCTTCCATATACGACGAATCCGTCGAAATATCCACATGGTCGATACTGATCGAGCGAAACAGTCGGCTTCTCTGTCGGAGACGTTCATCGGCCTGCTGAGAATACATTCTTCTCACATGGGAATCCGAAGAATCCACCGTCACAATCTCACCTGTTTCCGCATCTTCCAAAGTCAACAGAGCATTCCCTGTCAAATGGGACTCTTGGGGGTCATTCAGAGTGATGGCAACGACGTCATGACGTTTATTGGCAATCGTCATAGGAATTTTGAATTTGGGTTCTTTGGGCTTGAGAGAAATTCCGTGCTCTTGGGGTTCTAAAAAATCGGAAATCAAAAACACAACCGCCCGACGAGTCATGACCTTATTCAAATAATCCAGGGCCTGGACCAAATCGGTTCCGCTGCTTTGAGGTTCAAAGTAGAGAACTTCGCGAATGGCCCGCAAAACGCTCTTGATCCCTTTTCGCGGAGGAATGAATTTTTCAATCTTGTCGGTAAAAATGATGAGACCAACTTTATCGTTGTTACGGATGGCAGAAAATGCCAAAAGGGCGGCAATTTCTGCGGCGAGTTTGCTTTTGAGTTCATTGACTGTTGCAAACCGGCAAGACATCGAGGCATCAACCATGATCATCACGGTCAACTCTCGTTCCTCGACGAACTTTTTGATATGAACCGTACCAGTGCGGGCGGTGACATTCCAGTCGATTGAACGGACATCGTCTCCTGGCTGGTATTCACGAACTTCTTCAAATTCGATTCCCTGGCCTTTGAAAACACTGTGATATTGACCGGCAAAAACATCGGTCACAAGACGAGATGTGGTGATTTGAATACGACGGACTCTAGAGAAAAGCTCTCGAGGAATCATAATCTTGATCCCCAATGTTATTGAATAAAGGTGAGAAATTTATTAGGGCACTTCGATTTCATCAAAAATGCGCTGGATCAGATCTTCGGCAGTCTTTTCTTCAGCTTCTGCCTCGTAACTGACAATGACGCGGTGACGCAGAACATCCATCCCGACCGATTTGAGGAGAAGCCATGACTGAC
>JANLHA010000262.1 GCA_024653845.1 Candidatus Omnitrophota bacterium
GGAAACCAGCGTTTCCCATCTTCATTCTCAATTCCGGGTCCTTGAGCAAATGGACAATTGCATCCGCCCAACCTGATACGGTGAAAGGACTCATTAAAATGCCATTCTCCCAATTCTGGATAAACTCATCATTGCAGCCAACATTTTGAGAAACGACAACCGGCACCTTTTGGCGCATCGCCTCCATGATTGCAATCGAATGAAGCTCAATGGTCGACGGCAAAAGAAAAACATCAACAATGTTCAAAAGCTTCGGGATGTCCGGGTAGAAACCAATGGTTTTGATCTGATTCTCTGCACCTGCTTTTTTAATCAGAACTTCAAAATTTCCCTTTTCAGGGCCATCACCCGCAATCAGACAAACTGCATTCGGCATCTTCTTTGCCACTTCCAGGACAATTTTGAAAAGGGCTTCCAAATTCTTCTCCGGAGAGAAACGAATCGGAGTCAATACAACTTTTTGATCCAGGGAAACACCAAAACGATTCCGCAACTTCTCTTTCTCGGACGAGGACAAAACCTTACCCCCACTCAAATCGATTCCGTTTTGAATTTCCCAAACACGTTGTGCCGGATAGATCCTATTCTCAATGACAAATTCATAATTCTGCCTCGTTAACACCACCACACAATCCGAAATATTCTTAAAATATTTGATCATTGTGTACTGCTGACTGGTTTCCCCCCGGCGCCGGAAATCAACCGGATCCATATAACGAGAGTCATGAACATGTTCTAAAATTTTACAGCCTGCCAATTTCGCAGCCGCACCGCCCCAAACGTGAGCATTAAAGGTATGGGTATGCACGATATCAATTTTTTCTTTTTGAAAATAATCCTTAAGCCGTTTAACAATTTTAAAAGTCGCCAAACTTTTGAGTTTGTGCGATTGATCAGCAAATTTAAAAAGCCTAATCCCTGCCACTTGAAACCGTGGCTCCAACTCTCCTCCGACCGAATATGCCACATGAATTTCAAAACGGTTAGGATCAAGAACTTTCGTCAGGTTCAAAAGATTGCTCTCTGCACCTCCCAAATTCAAAGTCTTGATCACGTGACACACTCTGATCGGAACCATGGCTTACCAACTCTTTGTACGAAAAGCATGCAATGCATTTCGAATTTCGTTAGCAAAAAAAGACAAAGGCAAATAGGACAAAAAGAAATAAAGCACAATTTTATTTCGCCAAGGATTGGCACTGATGTTCCATGCTTTTTTCAACCACGCTCGCCCCCTGCGCCTTCTTCCTTCAAGAATAGAAAAGATTCCTAGTCCATAAAACGCTTGATAAAATTTTTCTTTAATTTTCTGTTCACCAATTTTTTTTCGAAAAGCCGGCATTCGCTTAAGCAACTTATGTGTCATCAAAACGTCAGCTTTAGCACTATTGATAAAAGAAAAACTCAAACTCGCCTCATGCCGTCTCAACTTGGTGAGAATCTCATCGATATAAATGATTGCGAATTGTGAAGCAATCCTCATCCACATATCCAAATCTTCACCGCACTTAAAGCGCTTATCAAACAAGCCCACACGATCAAAAACAGATCGATCAACCATCATGGCATCCATAGGAATAAAATTTCCAAAAAGGAAAAGCTTGTCTACACAATACCCACTGAAAGGGATCTCGCGAGAATCTGCTCCAAATCTCACTTTGATCAAATTTTTCATCGAAACATCATAAATTTCAACATTGCCATACACCAATCCGCACTCCGGATGAGCCTGCAGGGCAGCCAGCAATTTCTCGAGAGTGCCTTCGAGCCAGACATCGTCGGCATCCAAAAATGCAATGTACTGTCCTTGGGACTTAAGAATTCCATTATTACGAGAAGCCGCTACACCTTGATTGTCCTGGTAAAAATATTTGAGGCGACCTGCAAAAGCAGTGGAGAAACTCTGCACAACGTCTGCACTTTGATCGGTGGAACCGTCATCCATGACGAGGACTTCATAATCTTGGAAGGATTGATTGAGGACACTGGTTAAAGCTTCGCCTAGGAATTGACCATAATTATAGCTAGGAATAATGACACTGACTTTAGGAG
>JANLHA010000268.1 GCA_024653845.1 Candidatus Omnitrophota bacterium
CAATCCCACTCGCCCCTCGGTTGGCTCCAACGATAACATCATTACCGTTACTATGAGCAAAAAGGTCCATTTCTCGAATCGGAAGGCTATTACCCAAAAAAAGTCCTGAATTTTCAGGGATCAAATCGGAGACGGCTTGAACCACTTGCGGTTCAGTCAAAAAGGATTGTTTTGCTAAAAATTGATCGATCGATTGTCCTGCTCGTTGTGAAAGGTTTTGGCAATGCTTGAGAAATTTTTGAGCCTTGCGTGACTTGAGTTGCCCTGTCACAGCCTGGCAAAATTCTCCAGTGGGACTCTGAACACGCAAATTCACGACATGCGATGGGTCATTGCGTAGCGGGTGATTCAAGACTGTAATGTAATGTTGTGGACGATGTTCTTCAACCCAATCATACCAGCGTCGGGTTGTGATGCGTCCTCCCAAATGCAAAACTCCATCAATCTGAGCTCCCTTTTTAAACTTAGGGTGAGCAATAATTTGTGCAAAATAAGGAATCACATGAGACGAAGAATTCCCTAATCGTAATGATGACGTGATATCTGGGAAGACAGGCCAATTGAGGCGCTTGGCCAATCTTAAAACCGCGGCGCTCTCTTCTTTCTTGATTTTTCCAACAACAATAATCCCATTCTTGATTTCTTCAAGAACGCTAACCACATTTCGGTTTTCATGAGAAATGAATTTGCCAACCGTCCTCACATATCGAGTGTAGGGCTCATTTGAAGATAACCATTTTTTAAGATTTCGAAAATACCCTGCTGAAAATCCTTTTTGCTTCATGGGCGCTAAGGGTTCGCGGAACATGCAATTGAGATGAACCGGGCCTGGTGGATTCGCTTGAGATTGGTGAACCAATTGGTCAATGGTTGTAAGAATACTTTCTGGTGATATTTCTGATGTGGGGCAGCATAAATCCAATTGAAAACGAACATATTTCCCAAAAATACCGACTTGATCGATGGTTTGATTGGCGCCGGTATAGCGCAATTCTGGGGGGCGATCGGCGGTTAAAATGATCAAAGGCAACTTTTTTTTAAAAGTTTCGATGACCGCTGGGAACAAATTTGCAACCGCGGTTCCCGACGTGGTGATGATCGCCGCGGGTTTGCCTGTAGCTGAAGTGTATCCAAGCGCGTGAAACCCGAGCCCACGCTCATCGTAGTGAACCAAGGTCTTGGCCCGGGGATTTCCTGCAACAGCAATCGCCAGAGGAGCTGACCGTGATCCGGGAGCGATATGAAAATAATCCACGCCTTGCCGGATCAACTCTTCAACAATCAATTGAGCCCAGAGAATATTAATATTCGGAGAATGAATAATTTCTTTCATGACCATAAATTTAAAAAAAGACGAAGTTTTTGTTCCACCTCATCCCACTCCCCTTGAGGATCAGATCCTGGAACAATTCCTGCGCCCGCATAGAGGTAAAGTTCATTCTTATAAAGTAGTCCAGAACGGATGGCCACAGCAAATTCTGAAGATTCTTGTCCTAAATATCCAATGGGACCCGCATACCACCCGCGAGAAAAGGGTTCCATCGAGCGAATGATTTCCAGTGCCTGTGATTTTGGCCAACCTGCAACTGCCGGTGTTGGATGAAGCCGTCTTAAAAGCTCTTGATCGTGGGTATTTTGTTTTAATCTCCCTTCAAATCGGGATATGAGATGATGACCTGTTTGCAAAGAAAGGACAGAAGCCAACTTTTCTTTCTCGATTTTAGTACAACACTCTTGAAGATTTTGTTGGATCATATCTGCAACAAGTTTTTGCTCATATAAATCTTTCTGAGCCTTTTTAAGATTTTCGATCAATTGTTTGTCTTGTTGAGGTGTTTCTCCTCGAGGTCGCGTTCCAGCAATGGCTTCCGTAAACAAATTGTCTTTTTCTCTTCGGTAAAGACGTTCGGGGGATGCGCCTAAAAAAGTGGCTCCCTCCTTTTGAAAAAGAAAATGGAAGCAAGATCCTGCATGGATTTGCAATGCCTTCATCAAATCGAATGGATCAGGGTTTTCATCAAAACAAATACGAGATCGTCGAGCCAGAACAACTTTCTTAAAATTGTCATCAAATTTTTCAATGGCTTGACGAACATTGTCTTCCCAGTCCTTCTTCCTAGGGAGATCTGTTCTTTCAGAAACGGATGAAATCCTTTGTGGACCTCTGGCTTTTATTCTTGTCGATAGGGATTCGAAATATTTCTCGCTTTGGGCAGAAATATAATTGTGGGCAAAATGATATTTACCTTGTTGAACAAAAATTTCAAATTCAGGAATGAAAAAAAATGATTTTCCAAACGGATCCCATTCTTTTGTAGTTTGATGAGGATCAAAAGCAAATCCGCCATAATAACGCATTCGAGGATGAAGATGTTTTGTTGGAACTTTTTCTCCTTCGATCAAATGCAGAACTCCAGATGCCGCGACTTGAAAATCTCCATCACGACTAGACCAATAAAACTTGGTCGTCGTCGATTGTGTAGACAACCAGGCCAAGAGGTCCTGAGGTTCAACTTCCACTTCTGTACGCTGATAAAGTGCTGGCTCAAGCGTCTTCATCGCTCTCCCTCGTAGATGGTTGCAATTCCTCCCAAAAGTGGATGCGCTTGAACTTTTTTGAATCCCACCTGTTGAACCATGCGGCAGAAACGTTCCCCATAAGGAAATGTTTCAATGGTACGATTTAGATAAAAGTATGCTTTAAAATTTCCTGAAACAAGCCCACCAATTAACGGAACAAGCAATCGTAGATAAAAAAGGTGAAACAAGTACAGAAAAAAGTTGCCCGGTAAAGAAAATTCTAAAATCAGGGCTTTTCCTCCTCGCTTTGTTACGCGATAGATCTCTTTGAGAGTAATGATGGGATTAGGAACATTACGGATTCCAAAAGCCATGGTCACAAGTTCAAATCGCTCATTTTCAAAAGGAATTTGCATGGCATCGCCTTGTTGGAGTTTGATGCGTTGATCCAAGTGGGCTTGAGAAATTTTTTGCCGGCCGATCGCCAGCATCTCTTCCGCGAGATCTATCCCAATGGCCTTTTCAATTCTGGAACATTTTTGCGCAGCCATGATGACAACATCGGCTGTGCCTGTTGCCAAATCCAGCATCTGAATTTTTTCTTTTTCAGGGAAATAATGTAACAATTTCTGTCGCCAAGAAATGTCGAGTCCAAGGGAAAGAAGATGATTTAATAGATCATAACGAAGCGCGATCTGGTTAAAAATTTTCCAGGAATCACGCTTCTGAAACGGCAAATTTTCAGAATCCAGAATCTTCATGAAATAGGAATTCCTCCTCGGGAATAGCAGTCATCCTAACATAACTGGGGGGCAAGATCAATTTTGTTTTAAGAGGAAAAATTAAGAATGATGCGAAAGATACCGCTCCGCATCAAGAGCAGCCATACAACCGCTACCAGCTGCGGTCACGGCTTGGCGATAAGTATGGTCCTGCACATCACCACAGGCAAAAACACCGGGGATGTTAGTCAAAGTTGTGCCAGATTTAGTTTTAATGTAACCGGTTTCATCACATTCAATTTGTCCTTCGAGGAAAGATGTATTAGGAAGATGACCAATGGCATAAAAAAGTCCCCCAGCTTCAAGAATACGTTCTCCCTGAGATTTGTTATCTTTAATTCGTAATCCAGTAATCTTTTGTTCACCGAGCACTTCAATTGCTTCTGTATTCCAAAGAATTTCAATTTTAGGATTGGATTTCAGTCGTTCCTGCATCACTTTAGAGGCTCGTAATGTATCTCGACGGACCAAAAGATAAATTTTCTTGCCGAATTTGGTCAAGTAACTGGATTCTTCAGCGGCAGAATCTCCCCCACCGATCACAACCAAAACCTGATTCCGAAAAAAAGGAAGAGCCCCATCACACACGGCGCAGGCAGAAATGCCTTTCTGCCAAAGTCGGTCTTCCCCTTTGATATTCATGCGTTTGGCCGTAGCCCCCGTGGCGATGATGATACTTTGAGCTTGAATTGTCTCAGAACCCACAAAGACCTGGAAAGGATGGCTTCGCAAATCGACTCGCTCAACGGTTTTGGTCTCAATGCGGGCACCGCATCGGATCGATTGGGCCCGCATCCGATCCATCAGTTCAGGACCGGCAATGCCGTCGGGAAAACCGGGATAATTTTCCACTTCCGTGGTTGTCGTCAACTGTCCCCCTGCGGCAACTCCTGCAGCAAATTGACCTTCAAAAATCAAAGGAGATAATTTAGCGCGCCCCGCATAAATCGCAGCCGTATGAGCTGCAGGGCCTGAACCGATGATGACAAGATTTTCAAGCATTCCATATCCTTTTTTAAATCATGAATTTTTCAAACAAGTTTTCGCGAGATTTTTGCGGCGTGTTTTTCGTTTGATCCTGTAGAATTCGGTCATAACAGGGTTTGCTCTCATCGCGATAAAATAACCCGAAATAACGTCGATGCATATTGGTCAATCGAAACGCTTCGTCGAGATTACTGGGGTCATGCTTGAGCACTTCCGTTTTATCAGCAATACGCCTGTCCGGCGCGATACCTTTTTCATGATCCAAGAATGAGAACCACGTGGATGTTTTGTGGTCAAAGTTATCTGGATCAAAATGCGGACATCGCTGAGAGATATGAACAAATGAAAAACCTTTGTGCTCAAAAGCCGCTTTCAATGTACGGGTCAAATGATCCGGCATCCAGTCCGCCGTGCTTGCAACAAATGAAGCGCCAATGCCTAAGACCAATCGCACCGCATTGAGCGGTTGCAAGTATGTTCCACTGGGTTGAGTGTTGGTCGGATGTCCCTGGCGTGTCGTTGGAGAGGTTTGACTTTTGGTCAAAGCATAAATTTCATTATCATAAAGCATAAAAACACAATTGAAATTTTTATTCACGCCATGAATGAGATGATTCCCTCCAATACTTAGGGCGTCTCCGTCCCCAGAATGGATAAAAATATTCAAATCTGGACGAGTCAGAGCCAATCCCGTAGCCAGAGTAATCGGTCGGCCATGGATTCCATGCATCCCATACGTGTTGATATAATTGGGAGCTCGCCCTGAACAACCAATTCCAGAAACATTCACGGTATGATCCAACGCAAGTTGTTCATCAACAAAAAAACGTTTGATTCCCATCGTGATCCCAAAATCGCCGCACCCAACACACCAACGAGGATTTTCTGTATGAAGATCTTTGATGGTTAACGGTGCGGGTGCACCAGAATTTTCAACCTGTGTATTCATAGATTCCCCTCTTTTATGCAGAAGCTTTTAAGGTTTCATTAATTTTTTCTAGAATGCCTCGTGGTCGAATAGGACGTCCTGTAGCTTGGCAAATGATGGGTTTAATCTCCATCAATGTTTCAGCCCGCAACAGCATTGCCAACGGTGGAAATTTAAGGTCATCTCCATACGCCCCTTCAACGGTCACCACTTTTTTAAATTTCTTGAAGATATCTTTGAGCATCAATGGCAAAGGATGGACAATACGAAAATGCATTCCTGCGATATTCATGCCTTGCTTGCAACCGTTGGTGATCGCTTCTTCAATGACTCCCCGGCTGCTTCCCCATCCAATGACAAGAATATCAGCTCCTTCGGTTTTTCCAAACATTTCTGGGACCGTCAAAGCACGAGCCACATGATGAACTTTTTGGTTACGAATACGATGGGAACGCTGATTAGCGCCAGAAAAATAGTTGACCGAGCCTTTTTCATCTGTATTCAACCCCGTCACTCTTCGCATCTGTCCCGGAGTTCCAGGATCAGCTTGAATAGTTCGAACCATTTCAATGTTGTCGGGAAGCCGTTTGATATGGAAACGTTCAAAAACAAAATCGGGAACGTCGTTGATGGAATTCACCTGATTGGCTTGTAACTTCTTGATGACCTTATAACTGTTTGCTGTCAAGAAATCTGAAAGGATAAAAACCGGCAACCGCAATTTTTCTGCCAAGTAGCGGGCCATCTGTGGCGCATAAAAGCAATCGATGACATTCGAAACACTGATGACAATCTTGGTATTATCTCCATGAGAACCAAAAATGACCGCAGGTAAATCCGATTGTTCAGTCTTGGTAGGCATTCCCGTTGACGGACCTGATCGCTGAACATCCAGGATCACCAAAGGAATTTCTGCCACACTGGCATATCCAATAAATTCTTGTTTGAGAGAAAGGCCAGGTCCCGAAGTTCCCGTCGCTGAAGGTACGCCTCCAAAATACGCGCCAATGGCAGCACCGATCGCAGCGATTTCATCTTCCGCTTGATGGACCATCCCGCCATATGAAGGAAGGAGCTTAGCCAAAGTATGCATGACAGATGAGGCTGGAGTAATGGGATATCCACTATACAACTTGATTCCTGCGTCAATGATTCCTAAGCTTAATGCTGAATTCCCATCAATCATCATGCTATCTTCGCCTACAGGTCGACAATTTTCCTTAACATAATAAGAAATTGGGAAAAGAGTTTGTGCGTCCCGATACCCATATTCAAAAAGAGCAATATTCTTCTGAAAAATTTCTTCTTTAAGTTTTTTTCCAAAAGTCAAATTGATCTCACTGATCAATGCTTCCTTCGGCATGTTATAAATCGCGCTGAGCATGCCCAGATAATAAAGATTTTTCCCTTTACCGCTTAAACCTTTAATAATTTCCTGGGCGTCGGCACTCGTTTCAAAAGGAAAAACTTTGATCCCCATTTTTCCTGCACGCTTTAAAACTTCTTCATAAGCCTCTTCATTCGCCGGTTTGTCGCCGATATCAAGAAGAACTTGGCAAGTGCGATTAGTCTCTTCATCATCCAACCGACGACTCAAGACAACTTCATGTGCGGCTAAAATGAGGTCCGTGTCATTCCCAATATTGG
>JANLHA010000270.1 GCA_024653845.1 Candidatus Omnitrophota bacterium
GGCAAATGACCACTCAAAACCTTGGTAAGTGTTTTCAATGCCTAAGTTGCTGAAGCTTTCTCGGATGGGGCTGAAATCATCGAAGGTCAAAACAAGAGCTTGAGCTTCGTTTGTTTTTATTGCGGAAATCATCAAAGCTAAAATTAAAACGGCAAAAATTTTCTTCATTACTGATGCCTCCTCGTGGGTTGTGCTTGATGTCGATTGCTTAAGCCGAATGAATTTAATATCGATTTCTCCTTTTGTCAATGAATAAAACTGTTGTAGACTAGAAGTGATAAAAAACATAAGGAGGTTCAAGATGAAAAAATTATATAAGATCATTCTTCTTATTTTTGTTGTGGTCGTGGGGCTTCTTTTTATCAAAGATCAGATCATCAAAACAACGGTTGTAAGGGTGGGGACGAAGGTTCTGGGTGCTCCCATTGAGATGGGCGGGTTTTCTTTAAGCTTGTTTTCTCAGAAGGTGCGGATCAGTAATTTGAAAGTTTATAATCCGGAAGGCTTTCCTAAAGAGACATTGGTTGATGTCCCCGAGATTGCGGTGGATTATGATTTGGCGGCGATGTTGCAAGGCAAAGTTCATTTGTCGCTTGTCGTTTTTAATTTGAAGTCGATGACCGTCATTCGAGACAAAGATGGCAAGCTCAACGTCGATGCTTTGAAAGTTTCGCAAAAAGCAGACAAGCCTGCAGAGAAAGAACCTGCCGAGAAGAAAGAATTGGACATGCAAATTGATATTTTGAAATTGAACATCGGCCAGGTGGTTTACAAAGATTATTCAAAAGGGGAACCGCCTACGGTTCAGTCGTATGATGTCAATCTTCGAGATAAAGTTTTCAAGAACATTACGAGTCCTGAGCAACTTGTCCTGTTAATTATGACACAGTCCTTAAGCCAAACAGCAATTAAGGGCGCGAAAATTTACGCTGCCGCCAGTATTTTAGGCGTGGGTTTCCTTCCGGCGGGCATTGCTGGAGCCCTTTTGGGCGAGGATCATGCATCTGAGAAGTTTCGCAGTTCTTTCGATAAAGTTTTCAATCAGAGCCTCGCTGTGATCAAGAAGATTGGTGAACTCAAAAGCGAAGATAAATTCCAGGGCATCATCAAGGCGAAAGTGGATGGATGTGATGTCGCGATCAAAATTGAGCCACCTTTGGATGGAAATGTCAGAGTTGTGGTTTCGGCAAGAAAGATGCTTCTTCCTAAACCCCAAGTGGCGGGAGGAGTCCTTTATCAAATTTCTCAGGAATTGAAGTGAAGCATGGCTAAGAAATTATATCTTATCCCGACGGCGTTAAGTGCTGATTCAGAATATGAGATGGTTCCTGCATCCACGGTTTCCATGATTCAAGATTTGAGAGTATTCTGGGTCGAGGAGGAAAAGGCCGCTCGACGTTTTCTGAAGAAAGCTGTCCCGTCGTTGCCTATCCAGGAGTGTACGCTTTTTCTTCTTAATGAACATACCCATCATGGAGAAATCGAGGAAAACTTTAAGAAATGTGGCGATCAAGACATGGGCATTCTTTCGGAAGCGGGGTGCCCATGCGTGGCTGATCCTGGTACGGAAGTTGTATCTTGGGCGCATCAATACCAGTGGAAAGTGGTCCCGTTGGTTGGGCCATCGTCGATTCTTTTGGCATTGATGGCTTCGGGGTTAGGTGGTCAAAGATTCGCTTTTTACGGATATCTTCCCAAAGATAAAAGTCAGCGCTTAAGGAAGATCAAAATGCTGGAAGATCTTTCGCTGCGTGAACAACAAACGCAAATTTTTATGGAAACGCCGTATCACAATCAAGTACTGTTGGAGGAAATATTGTCTTGCTGTGCACCGCAAACGCGGCTGTGCATTGCTGTTGATCTTACCGCTCCAACGCAAGAGATCAAAATGATGACGATTCAAGAGTGGAGGAAGGGGGCGCTTCCAGCCATCCATAAGCGGCCAGCGTTGTTTTTAATGGAAAGAAGAAAATAATCAGAATGGTTTACTAATAAGTATGAATATCATTCAATATCCTATTGAAGTCCTCATTTTGATCATTTCTGTGCTTTTGCTATTGAGTGTCATTTCGAGCAAGGCTTCGGATCGGCTCGGGATTCCGTCGCTCTTGATTTTTTTAATTGTTGGAATTCTTGCCGGTTCTGAAGGGATCGGCGGAATCCATTTTGATGACCCATGGCTAGCTAAATTTCTCGGGATTATGGCTCTTGTCCTGATTCTTTTTTCTGGCGGACTCGAAACGAAAATGCAAGATATTCGTCCCATTCTTAAACAGGGGATCTTGCTTTCCATTTTGGGAGTCCTTATGACGGCTTTGCTTGTGGCCGTTTTTGTTTGTTGGCTTTTTCATTTTTCTTTTCTAGAAGGATTTTTATTAGGCGCGATCATTTCTTCGACGGATGCGGCGGCTGTTTTGACCATCTTGCGATCACGGAATGTGAATCTCAAGCCCAAAGTAAGATCCCTTTTAGAGTTGGAGTCAGGTAGTAACGACCCTATGGCGGTATTTTTGACTTTGGGAATCATTCAACTCATTACTCTTGAAAAGCATTCTTTCCTTGAGTTGATTCCCGCGTTCTTCTTGGAAATCGGTATTGGTGCAGCGATGGGATATGTGATGAGCCGGGTGATTCTTTTGATCATAACCCGATCTCAATTGTCTTATGAAGGGCTGTATCCTGTTTTGACCATTTCGCTCAGTTTTTTGACGTATGCTTTGACCACCGTCCTTCATGGGAATGGTTTCCTTGCAGTTTACTTAGCAGCGATCCTTCTCGGTAACAGTCAATTTCGTCACAAGAAAGTATTGATTCGTTTCCATGAAGGCTTTGCCTGGCTTAATCAAATCGTGATATTTTTGGCGTTGGGTTTACTTGTGAGTCCTTCAAAGATTCTTCCAATCATTGGGATGGGTTTGATCATTTCATTCTTTTTAATGGTGATTGCCCGCCCTTTAAGTGTCTTTATTTGTTTAGCATTCAGTTCAATGCAGCTCAATGAAAAATTGGTTGTCTCGTGGGTAGGATTACGAGGCGCGGTACCCATCATTTTGGCGATTTTCCCTTGGATTGTTGGAATCCCTCATGCCGAAACCATTTTTCATATTGTTTTCTTTATCGTCCTTACGTCCATTTTACTTCAGGGGACATCGATTCCTATTGTTTCTAAATGGCTCAAAGTGGCGGAGCCTTCACAGAATAAAAGAATTTATCCCATTGAATTTGAGCCCGTCGATGGGATTGATGCAAATTTGGAAGAAATTTTAGTCCCTTATGAATCCGTTGTGGTAGGACAACGGTTATTTGAAATTGATATGCCTGCAGGGTGTTTGATTGTCTTGGTGTGCCGCGATGAACAATTTGCGATTCCCAATGGGGCTACGGTTGTTGAAGGAGGGGACGTTTTATTGGTGTTGGCAGACAAAGCGGGCATTGCCAAAATTCAAAGTCTTTTGGCCAAGCAGAAAAAGTCAGACGAGGAAGCCGCATGAAAAGTTTTGTTTGGTTCGCCGGGCTTGCCTTTTTATGGTTGGGTTTCGGTTTCAATGGCGACTATGTTTGCTCTGAAGAGAATTCTTTTCAACTGCAAAATACAGACCGCATTTTGATTTTTGCCCCCCATCCCGACGATGAAACCATTGGAACGGGAGGAGTCATTCAAGAAGCGGTCCGGCTGGGGATTCCAATCAAAGTCGTTTATCTCACTCATGGCGATAGCAATCGTTTGTCGTTTTTAACCTACAAAAAGCGTCCCATCTTGAGCAAGACAGGATTACAGATGATGGGGGATTTGCGTCGAGACGAAGCTGTTGCGGCGATGAAATCCTTGGGGTTGAAAGAAGACCAGCTTATTTTTCTTGGTTATCCTGATTTGGGCACATTTCGCATGTTTACCCAATATTGGGGCAGTCGCGAGCCATTCACCAGTGGTTTTGCCAAGGTGAGTCAGGTGCCATATCCTAATACGTATTCTCCGCGAGCACTTTATGTTGGAGAGAACGTATTGAATGATGTCAAGTCGATCATTGTTGGTTTTCGTCCGACGAAAATTTTCACGACATTGTTGGCCGACATGAATGGAGACCATTGTGCGTTGTCGCTTTTTTTGCAAGTGGCGTTGTGGGATTTGAAAAAAACGATACCCCTTCCTGAAGTCCATTCTTATCTGGTGCATGCTTCGGGTTGGCCCCATCCTCGGGGCTTTCATGCGAGTGCTTTCCTAACCCCGCCGATTCAACTTCAAAAGACGTTGATGAGGTGGGCGATGTTTCCTTTGACGGATGAGCAAATCCAGAAGAAAAAAGATGCGGTCTTGAGGTATAAAACACAGATTTCTTATAGTCGTTCCTATTTATTATCGTTTGCGCGCAAGAATGAATTGTTTGGTTACTATGATGCCATTCATCTAGATCAAGGCCAGCCTATTAAACCTACTTCGGTTCAGGGGAAGAGAAAAAAATTTTATCTTGAATCGGTGACATATACTCGAGAAGGTGATGATTTGTTGGTCACGATCCGTTCCGAACGTTTAGCGAAAGACCGGATGAAAATGAATCTTTATCTTCTGAGCTATCGACGAGATATTCCGTTTAGCCAATTGCCCAAGCTGCGCATTGATATTCGTGAGGAGAGAATCGAGACTGTTTGGGAGAAAAGAAGTCCTATCTCGATTCCTCATTTAAGAATGGATTTAAATCCCGGGGAAGAAGTGGTGATTCGATTGCCGTTGGCGCGCTTGAATCACCCAGAGTATATTCTTAGCTCTGTGACCGCTGGAAGGATCAACTCTTATCGAGAGAAGATCCCCTGGCAAGTGATTCACGTCATGGATAACTGAGGATTTTGAATATGAATCAAGTGCACATTCGGCAGTATCAGCCATCGGACCGCGCGGCGGTCCGAAGAATCAATTATGAAACGGCATTTCTGGGGTATGCGCCTAAGCTTTTTGACAGCCCAGAGCTTGTGGCGGACGGGTTAACGCTTTATTTTACAGATTGGGAGCCAGAGTCATGTTTTGTCATCGAAGACCAGGGCCGTGTGGTTGGATATGTGATGGGGACGAAAGATGTCCGGAAGATGGAATGTTTGATGCGTTGGTGGAT
>JANLHA010000273.1 GCA_024653845.1 Candidatus Omnitrophota bacterium
CTCCCTTGGTCGGTTTTCCCCATGGGCTAACTGGATGAGGATTTCCCTGAGGAGCTTTTCCTTCACCACCACCGTGAGGGTGATCCACGGGATTCATAACAACTCCACGAACGTGTGGCCTGCGTCCCTTCCAACGGTTACGTCCTGCTTTTCCAATCGATTGAGCTTCATGTTCCACATTGCCCAACTGACCAATGGTCGCACGACATTTGACTCGGACTTTTCTCATTTCCGTCGAAGGAAGACGAAGATGAACAAATTCTCCATCACGCGCCATAATCTGTGCAGAAGTTCCTGCCGCGCGAACAATTTGACCACCTTTCCCAGGCTGCAATTCAATATTATGAATTGCGGTTCCAAGTGGGATCCTTTCCAAAGGCAAACAATTTCCCGGCTTCATCTCCACATCGCCCTGATTGACACTGATAACATTATCCCCAACCCTCAATTCCAAAGGAGCCAAAATATAAGATTTCACTCCGTCGGGATACTGGATCAATGCAATGCGCACCGTACGATTAGGATCATATTCAATGGCTAAAACTTGAGCTGCGACGTCTAAACGATTACGCTTGAAGTCAATGAGTCGATAACGTCGCTTATGCCCACCGCCAACAAAACGCATGGTAATACGACCATACACGTTTCGTCCGCCAGAACTTTTTAAAGGCTGCAACAATGATTTTTCTGGCTTTGATTTCGTAATCTCTGAAAAATCCACGATCATCGCATGTCGTGAACCAGGTGTTGTAGGCTTAAATCGTTTGAGTCCCATAGTTTCCTATATCCTGTTTAGGTCACATCAATTTTGTGACCCTCTTGAAGAGTCACGATAGCTTTTTTCCAAGGTGTTGTTGCTCCCAATTCTCGTCGCACACGTTTAGGCTTGCCTGGCATTGTGGTTGTATTCACCGCTGCGACTTTCACTTTATAAATCTCTTCCACGGCTTTCTTAATATCAACTTTGCTGGCATTTGAAGCCACTTGAAAAATATATTTTCGTTCGGGCTCCAGCGTGGTCCCTTTTTCCGTGCGTAACAATGTGCGAATAATATCGTAACAGGTAATCATTTTCTTACCTCAAGTTGCTTAAGACTTGCATCCTAAGCCTTCTCAATCCGTTCCAATAGCTTATTGAATGCGGTTTTTGTTAAGATGAGCGTTTTATTCTTTAGGATATCGTAGGCGTTGACATCTTCACAGCGTAGCAATTCGAACCGTGGAATATTACGCGTAACCAACCCAACACTCTTATGAGATCCATCCAATAAAGCTAAAACTTTCCCTCGGAGATTCAAAACATCCAAAACTTTTGCAAACTCTTTTGTTTTTAACAATGGATTTTTGAATTCTTCCAAACATAACAAACTTTCTGCATGATACTTTGCGTTTAAGCTCTCCGCCAAAGCCAATCTTTTCATTTTCTTAGAAATGCTATAAGCATAATCGCGGGGATGCGGACCAAAGACAACACCACCACCCTTCCACAATGGAGATCTTGACGATCCTGCACGAGCACGACCCGTTCCCTTTTGACGCCAAGGCTTCTTACCACCACCCCGGACTTCTCCTCGGGTTTTGGTTGCAGCATTTCCTTGACGCAACGAAGCCTGATACATAATCACGGCTTGATGAAGAAGAGCCGTATTGACCCGTTGCCCAAAGACCTCTTCGGGAAGCTCTAATTTTTCAACCTCTTGACCTTTATGATCCAAAACTTTCAATGTCTTTGCCATAAAATTCACACCTTCATAAATTACTTTTTACCACCCTTTGCAGCAGCGCCACCACCGGTTTTCGCTTTGCTTTGCTTCATTGGGTTACGAGATTTTGCTTCGGTGACTCTCTTATCATCCAAAGCTCGGAAAGCTCTCTTCTTTGAACGATTGATTTCCAAAACTGCATTTTTATGCCCAGGGACCGCACCTTTAATAAGGATACGATTATTTTCCGTATCGACGTCAACAACTCGCAATCCTTGTACCGTCACACGCACAGCACCCATACGACCTGGCATATGATGACCTTT
>JANLHA010000275.1 GCA_024653845.1 Candidatus Omnitrophota bacterium
GAAATCGATACCACCAACCGCCGGGTCTTCATTTTCAACCAGCATCGCTTGACCGCCACGGCTCCCATCGCGGGCAACTCCTTTTTCCATCGTCACCGCTACGGTTTCATTGAGCAATTGATATGCTCCATCTCGATACCGAAACTCGACCCCGAATTCATCAAAACCATAAAATCCGTAATTCACAAAATATTGTCTGTTGATGTCCTCAACCAATGCCAGAAGAAAGCCAGAGCGTTCTTCCTTATGACCGACAGAAGCAATCGCCCTTTCCAAACTCGCATTGATCCGATTGATGAAATCGGCAGCTCCTGCATCCTGCCGCAATTGATCCACCACTTGTCTGACATTTCTTTGCGTTTCCATAAGGGCCGTCGGGAGTTCCGACAGAGATACCGGCCCATCGATCCCAAATCGCGACGAAACATGCCTGGCGACACGGCTGCAAAATTGATCTAGCAGCGCGCCGAATAACAGAAAATCCGTCTTATTTTCTCCTTGCCTGGCCACAACCACGCCGAGCCAACGATATTCCCCTTCCTCATAAGTCAACGCGCCCACATTCAAATCAAAAGGCTGGAACTGGAACCCTTGCGTAATCAGAAAAAAAACACGAATTTTCCTATTGAATTCATCAACCGCCTCGGTGAAACGTTGATGATCAAGATGATCCCGGATGATGGGATCCATAAAAAATTCTTCAATGATAGAAGCCAGGTCTTGGCGACCATCAGAATCTTTCAAAGAGTCCACAAATGTTTCCGCATGATTCTGGATCGCCTGCAGACCTAGAGACGACTCTGGCTGAGCGTCTCCAATAAGGCCAAATCTTGTTTCCAAATGATCTGCCAGTTGAGCTGGCAAGGAAGATGTTGCAGCTAACGGCCTGATCAAAATGGCAGAGCCCAACTCTCCCCAAATTCTCCAGGGACTCCCCTCAAAGTCTCCCTCTTGTGGAAACATTTCCATAAGCACTTCTTCATATCTGGTATTCCTTTCAATCCATCGGCGAAATTGGGCTTGTATCGCTGAATCTCCCAAAACTTCCGTTAACGCTTCCGCAAATTTCTGGGGAAGTTCTGCTCCAGCCACCGTCGGGCTATCATCAGCAACTCGGAACATGGTCAGCCAAATCCATTTGGCGATGAATTGAGGTCCGATGCCATGAGCCCGCAATCTGGGAATAGCACTTTCTAAAACTTTTTTTAATATAGCTACACCTTCGACCTCATCCTGGTCATTTTCCGGCACACCGATTTCTCTAGCCAGTCCACCGAGAGCCTGCTCCCAGTCCGCCTCAAATCGCGCACGATTCCAATCTTCTGGCAAAGGAAATTCTCGCTCAAAATCTCTAAAAAATCCCGACTCACTCAGCCTCTGAAACCATACGGAGTATTGAGACAAAATTGTGGTCAGACGAGGAAGGGCCTCTGCTCTGGCCTGGTCAGCAAATTGTGCCTGTCGGGCCAATGGAAGTCTAAACCGGAAGAAAACTTCCAAATCTTTTTGATCCACTCGTCCATCAAATGATTCTAACAATTGCGCATCTTGAGGCTCCAAATTGATATGGGGTAGCAACCATCTCAAAATATCTTCTAACAAATCCTTATGGGCTCCTGGAGTGGGCTCCTCTTCTGCCAAGAAGGAGGTTGTAAAATCTACAAGCTCATTTCGTATCCCGGTCAAATCTCCTCCCTCTTGAGCAATGCGAATCAAGATATCAACAACGCTGCTCCGGCGAGAATCGCTCGGATGCTCTTGTAAAAACTGCGCCAAAGGACGCACCGCATTCTGGCCAAGGTGAATCAACGCCAACTCCACGGGCTGCACATATTGCGGCAATCTCAAAGCTTCAATGAGCCCTTCAGCGCTTCTGACATCCGCATCAATCTCACCAGCCACGTGATCACCGAGGATATTTAAGACGGCAATTTGCTGAAGACGATGTAAAATGGCATCTTCTTCATAACGGGTGATGCCTCGCCTTCCTGTTGGGGTATCGACGGGTTTGTGGCGCAAGCCCAGCGAAGAACGGTAGCGGTCTCCTATGCCGTGGGTAAGAACAACGGACGGGTTACCCTCCGGCGTGAAAGGAAGGATTTGGTATGTCGCTGTTTTTCCTACGCGCTGTAAAATTCCCCCTTCTTCCAAATATTTGAGGACCTGCATCCAGAAATCCTCGACGACATCCTGGAGAAAATTGAAATTCACTCTACCCGTATCATATTGACCTGAATGCAAAGCGTCATGAAAAAAAGTATCCCGTGGAGGCGACGGCGCCCTCGCTTGAATGGTTTGCTCATCGGCGGACTCGCGATCTTCGCGCAAAGCTTTGAGGGCGTCTTGAATATGCTCCAACTCATGCGCGGCCGCGGCCACCCGGTCAGCCCTTGGCCGGATCATCATCTCCATCAAGCCACGCATATCCCAATACTCTTGCCCTCTCCGGCGACCGACCGTAGCCAAAAGATCTTGCGGGATTTCAACATGAATACCTCTTTGACGATAATATTCGTCGGCCAGTTCCTGAGCCCGTTCCAGGACACCAGGCAGATGAAACTTCACCACACCGATGCGTTCGCGCGCCATACCCTCTTCGAGGTCAACTCCATCGGGAATCCGGATATGCGCCGCCGCTTGCACCCCCTCTGGATCCAGCCGCCGGTAATCCGGACTATCAATCGGGATTTCTTCGCGCAAATACCCGCGATCCCACGCGCGTCCACCCTGAAAATGTTCATGCCCGCGGCCAAAATATTCGGCAATTGCGGCGTTGATGACCGTGTGCTGAGCTTGACTCAGCCCCTGCCCGCTCCGCCGCATGGCTGGGCCGGGGTCGGTATCTTGATGAACCTTCGCCATTGCCACCCAAGGTTTATTACCCCAGCCTTCGACGACAATTTGCTTGATCTCCAAGGTCTCAAATCCATGATCGACCAGCAACTTCTCAATGTCCTCTCGAGTAAACAAACGGATAACCTTCCCATCACTTTTGATTCTATAAAGATTTCCCTCATGCGGTATGAGCTCAAGCTCTCCTTTTGTTAGTTTTGAATCCTCCGTCGAAAAAACTTTAAACACAATACTTCCATTAGGTCGAAGAACTCGTTTCATTTCGGCAAAAATCTGAGTCAGTTTATCATAGCGAAAATAATGCAATGAAAGATGAGCATGCACAACATCAACACTGGCCGTCGGCAGACCACGAAGAACTTCCAGCATGTCTCCGACAATAAATTCTGTACGGCTAAACTCGTCACCTTGAGCAACACTTCTTAAACGCTCTTGAAACTCTGCAATGGCCACGCTTGAAAAATCGGTCTGAATGCTTCGGAAACCTTGCTGGATCAAGGCTAAAGAACCCCCGTCACCATTGCCAGCTCCCAAGTTGAGAACCGTGACATCTTGAGGATCTCTTCCATCGAGGAGGACCTCCATTTCTTGTTCCATCGCCTTTTGAGGTTTATGCCAAGGTACCCCTCGGCTTAGCCCCGTGCTATATTGAGCATCAAACAGCACTTGTTGGAGGGCTTCTTCCGCAGCCTGATCCGTAAGGGCCTTCACACGGTGTTTAACTTCGGACAATTTATCCGCTGGAATTTGATAACGGTTGAGAGGACGTGCGTCGCCTCTGGAGCTCGCAGGATATTCCATGTCATTGATTTGATCAATAAGCTGTCGCACGTAAGCTCTGCCATTAACAGGATCACGCGCGGCCATCTGCCGGATTGGGTCCGCAAATTGATAGTATCCCCGACGAGGACGGGCTAAAATTCCAAGGTCAACAAGCATCTTCAGTTCTAAAGAGACAACTGAGCGAGAATAAGCTCGAGACACTCCAATGGCCTGACGAGAAACACCTTGATCACTTAGAAATCCTTGTAACAAATCCTCATCATGGACGACCAACTCCAAAAGCTTTGCCGGAGATCCTTTGTCTCGACCAGAAGCATCTTTATTGATTTGGGTTCCAGCCAACGACGCCGCATCCGCTGCTCGTCGAGCATCGGGTGATGCATCAGGGCCGAGTTCCCCTGCTTGCATAGTCACAACTTCATGCTGACCTCGAGCAGCCTCGGCTTGCTGAGCAAGAGTCGCACCTTCTCGTGTCGTTGTCCCGACTTGTTCCGGAGCTACTAATCCGCCGGAAAAATACTTCCGCGGAATCATCTGCTGCGTCGCAGGATCGACTTCTTCCTTAATAAAGTTGTAAACGCCTTTCTTAAACACCTCAAGATACTGCTCATAAATTTTTTGTTTGACAGCAGGGTCATCAAGATCTACACCTTTAACTTTATTTTGGTCGACATACACTTGGCCCAGTAAACTTTCCTTAAGCGCCTGCTTGTACCACGTCGCTAAAATCATCGCGTTATAGATCTGACGTAAATTGGCGAATGTTTTTCCTTCATTCACTTCGCGTTCGAGTTCGGGGATGATGACTTCGCGGATGAGTTGGGTGGTGACCGTGTCATTGCGAGCGAACGAAGGGAGCGAAGCAATCTTGTTTTCAGGAGAGATTGCTTCGTCGGGCTTCGCCCTCCTCGCAATGACAGTTTTTTGCCCTCCCAAATAATCTTCTTCCAACATCACCTTCAACTTCCTCTCAACGACAAACGCACTTTTCTGATGCTCCATGACAACCGCTTTTTCCGGCACAATCCAAACTTTGTTGAATGTGTTCATTGGAATCTGGGTCGTTCCGTATTCTTTGGCCGCGCGTTCATAAATGCGCGCCCAGAATTTTTTACCGAGCTCTTCTTCCGGATACATCATCGATGCGGTTAATTGCTTGAGCAAATAATCTTGGGCCAACAAATCGCGGCCCATTTCAGTCTGACCAAAAATTTCCGGGATGATACGGTCTGGTTCATTCGGTGAGAGGTTGACCCACATCTCTTTTTGCGGAGTCGTCAGCGAGGCCAAAAAATATTTGATCATCTTCAGCGACTCTTGACGCAGGGCTTGACCTTGAAGATCATCATCACCGCGCTCGACAATGAAATCAAATTGCAAAGGATGGTCAGGATAAAGGGTCAAACCCTTAATAATCACTGGACGATAAGCTGGACTTTGGATAGGAATTCGCGAAATGTTTGGCGTCGGGACAGATTGGGCCAATACGTTTCTGGAAGGGAC
>JANLHA010000276.1 GCA_024653845.1 Candidatus Omnitrophota bacterium
AGATTTTTAAGTAAGACATTGGTGCTGTCGGAAGCGACAACTCCCACATCAGCGTATTCGCCATAAGGAAATTTTTCTCGATTACACCGTCCGGGAACTTGACCGGAGGTGCAACTGTCATGATCTGTGATGTCCAGGCATTGCAGATCGACGTTGTTTGATCCTCGTAAATTGATCACCAGTGCAGCACGTTCCACTCCATACAATTGGGGAGGGTTTGAGCATCCTTGGTCCCACCCTTTTCCTAGAATTCTCGTCGGATGATTGGCGTCGGGCCCTGAGGGAATAGGTTGCATGTGACAGTCCCAGGTGTAGTTTGAGGCGCAGCTCGAAGGATTTTTTTGATTAGGAGCATCGTATCCCATGCGGTATGAGCCGGGAGAGATGATCAAGGTGTCTCCTCCTTGAAATGTCGATGGATTGCCTTTGATCGGAAGAGCCCAAAATGGATGATTGTAGGCGCAAGCTTGAGCTGTACCGCTTCCTGGGTATGAAGCATCCGCCAGGCCAGTGCATTGAGAAAGGGTCCCTCCATCTTTGCGGACGTAATATGTAGTCGCGTCGGCTGCACCGGAGCAACTTAAAAAAATAAAACCACCAAAAATTTGAGCAAGAAGTTTTAATCTCATGATTTCTTTCCTACAATCTGATTGTAAATATTGCCTAATTTTTCTCCGACAATTCCCCATTCGTATTTTTGACAGGCCGTGGCCCGAGCTGCTTTTCCCATAATTTCTCGTCGCTGAGGATCAGGAATAAGATTTAAAACCTCTTGGGCAAATGAAGTTGGTTGATCTGCGATAACTAAATCTCGTCCATGGGTGGCCTCAATTCCTTCCGCTCCCAAAGATGTCGAAACCACCGCTTTGCCCATGGCCATGGCTTCTAGAATTTTAAGACGCGTTCCTCCCCCAATTCGTAAAGGAACTACAAAAACGTCGCTTTGAGCAACAAAGGGGCGGACGTCTTCGACTCGTCCGGTCACTATGATATTTGGTTGGTTCTGCGTCAATTGTTTGACTCGAGGAGAAGGATCTTTCCCGACGATATAAAATTTGGTTCCCGGAATCTTCTCTAAAATTTTTGGGAAAATTTCTCTGGCAAAATAAACAACCGCGTCTTCGTTGGGAAGCCAGTCCATCGAGCCTGTGAAAAGAAGAATGGGGCCCTCTTTTTCTAAGACGTTCGTTGCAGATGACGCGGTAGGATTAAAGTAGTTTCCATCAAACCCGTTAGGGATCAAATGAACCAAAGTTTTCTCCCCCGCCCATCTTTTTAAGATTTTAACGTCATCATCCGAGACCGCCAAACACGCAGTGAATTTTTTGATCATCCGAGACTCAAACGTTTTCATTCTTTCGGCTTGGAGCGCAAAAAGTTTTTTCTTTAGAAAATTTTCTTCAACCTGGGCGCAGCGTTCCATGATTTGGGATTCCACATTGTGTTCGTCAAGGACACAAGGATGTGTTTTAAACGCCGAATGATAAGACGCCATATGCAAATGATCCACGTGAACCGCATTAAATTGTCCTAATTTCAGGGTCGTTCGAATCGTCTCACTCATTTCGGAAGTGTGATATTTCACAATGGAGTATGGGATGGAATTGAATAAAATGTTGATGGCTTTATCAACTGTATTAAAAGTTTCGCCTGGAACAAGTGTGATTTGAATGTTCTCTTGTTTCTCAAGAGTTTGCGCGAGCTGTTCCTCCTCGGGAGAAAAAGAAAAACAGAGTAAATGGATCTCTGCCCTTTTGGCAATTTGACGCAGAATGTTGGCGGTACGGATTTTACCGCCGGTGTCCATGGGCCACGGAAGACGAGGCGCGAGAAATAGAATCTTCATAGATTTTTTTGTATTGTTGAATCATCTCTTTTAAAGAGAATTTGGTTCTCACCGAGAGATCCGCATTGGCTGTGATTTTTTGATGCAACGATTGATCTTCTATCAATAAACGGATTTTGTCCACCAATTCTTCAACGGCAAATGATTTTAAGAGCAAACCGGTTTTTTGGTCTTCCATGAGTTCATCAATCCCCCCAACGCTTGTGGCCACGACGGGAACATGGGAAGCCATGGCTTCCAAGATTGTCAGTGGTACGCCTTCGGTCAGCGACGATAAAACAAAAACATCCATGGCGGGATAAATGTCTTCCAGATTCGAAAGAATTCCGGTGAAGCGAACAATGGATGTGATATTCAACTCTTGAATCAAGCGGCGAAGGTTTTCTTCTTCGGGCCCCCCTCCGATTAAGAGAACTCGAAGTTGAGGATATTGTTTTGCTAAGACCGCGGCGGATTTTAAAAGGAGTGACTGATTTTTTTCTTTGCTTAAGCGGCCAACAATTCCAACAACGATGTTCTGAGGATCGAAACCGAATCGGTGTCGAGCACTCTGACGACGATCAGAAGAAAAATAAAAAAGTTCGGTATCGATTCCGTTTGCAATGACATGGCGTTTTTGAGGAGAAAGATGGCGAAGGAGTTTATCGGTCACCACGACCACATGATCAAAGCGGTTTAAGACCCAGCGGTCGAGCCGTTCATAAAGAGAAACTGTGTGGTTGGTGTCGGTAAAGCCATGTGCGGTTGCAACAACGGGAACACCGGCGAGTCGTGCGGCAAAATAACCGACCATATCGGATTTGTAATTGTGGGTATGAACGATATCAATTTTCTCATCACGAATGTAATTTTCTAGTTTTCCAATGGCTGAGAGATTGATGCGGCCGGGGTGGTCAAGAACAAATGTTGGCAAGTTGAGCGATTTGGCTTTTTCGATGATAGCGAGATTGGGATTTTGATGATTGTGCAGTGCGCCAACGATAGAAGTTGTTTTTTCGTCGTTGAGACCGCGGGCTAAGGAGAGAACAATATTTTCGGCCCCAAACAATCCACCGCTACTGATGAGATGAAGGATTTTCATAAGAGTATGTTGTAGTCATGACAACCCATTTGCTCACAATCGACCCGTCTATTCTAGAATTAAAAAGCCATTTGTTGACGGGCCTCAGAGTTCGCTCATGGATTGCCATGACTACAACCTTTAATTTTTATCATAACTTGAGCGTCGGGGTAATTCCTGAGTGAACTCCGGACACCGTCTTCAATCAGGTTTTCAATTCTAGTGAAGACGGTGTTCGTGTGAACGAAGGAGTTATCCCGATGCTCAAGTGAATATTGATCTATATAATTGATCGTACTCTTTAACCATTCGTTCTAACGAAAAAAGTTTTTCGACTCTCTTGCGTCCCGCCTCGCCCATTCTTTTTCGTAAATCCGAATCCGCAAGAAGTTGATTGATCGCATTCGCTAGCGCTTCTCCACTCCCTGCCTCAACAAGCAATCCCGTTCTTCCCTCTTCGATCAATTCCGGATTTCCTCCAACACGTGTTGCTACGACCGCTTTGCCAGCACGCATATATTCAAGAATCGCATTCGACATCCCTTCGCTCAGCGACGGAAGAACGCAGAGATCAACAGACTGCAAGAGCGATGGAATGTCTTTCCTTTTGCCTAGAAAGCAAACATGGTTTTGAATGCCCCAATTTTGCGACAACTGTTGGAGCTCCCCCTCCATGTTATCTTCTCCGATGAGCAGCAATTGAACGTTGGCAAAATTTTTGACAACCTGGCTGATTGCTTCAAGAAGATAACGATGCCCTTTGATCGGTCGAAGGTTGGCAACGCAAGCAATTGTTAGCTTCCCATCGGGAGACGATGATGATCCCGTTGACGTGGACTTTAGAGAGTTTTCTTCATCAATCCCATTATAAATAACAGTAATTTTTTG
>JANLHA010000281.1 GCA_024653845.1 Candidatus Omnitrophota bacterium
CTCCCGTATGAATGAATTTAACCTTCACTTCCTCACTTGGGATTTTAGCGATGGAGTCTTTCAAAGCCTCAACGGATCCTTGAACATCTGCCTTCAAAATGACATTGAGTTCTTTGACTTTTCCTTCTTTGATATGAGAATAAAGATCTTCTAATGTGATTCTTTTAGCTGATGCACCCAAACGCTCTCTCTTCAATTTTTCCTGACGGATTGCGGTGATGTCTTTGGCTTGTTTCTCGTCCTCGACGACATAAAACTTTTCACCCGCCTCAGGCACACTGGGCAATCCCAAAATTTCAACCGGAGTTGATGGGCCTGCTTCTTGAATGGGACGCTCCAAATGATCAAAAAGAGCCTTCACTTTTCCATAATACGGGCCAATAACAATCAAGTCCTGAAGATGCAATGTTCCACTTTGCACAATCAAACTCGCCACAGATCCTTTACCACCACTCAAATGAGCTTCAACGACAATTCCTGCCGCTCTCTTCTGAGGGTTAGCTTTCAATTCCAGCAATTCGGACTCCAAAAGGATCATCTCCAAGAGAGTATCGACCCCTTCACCAGTCAGAGCGGAAACTCCGACGACAACCGTTTTCCCACCCCAATCTTCCGCGGCCAGCTCACGATCAGCCAATTGTTTTTTAACACGGTCAAGGTTGATATTGGGTTTATCCATTTTAGTCAATGCGACAACAATAGGAACATTCGCCGCACGAGCATGATTGATCGCTTCATCAGTTTGAGGCATGACACCTTCATCGGCAGCGACAACCAGAACAACCAAGTCGGTAATATGCGCACCCCGTGCCCTCATAGCTGTAAAAGCTTCATGACCCGGCGTATCTAGAAAAGTGATTTTCCCTTTTGGCAACGAAACAGAATAAGCGCCGATGTGCTGAGTGATTCCACCATGCTCTTGATCCGCGACACGAGCCTTTCGAATTTTATCCAAAAGAGTTGTTTTTCCATGATCAACGTGCCCCATCAACGTCACAACCGGTGCTCTGGGTTTGAGCAATTCAGGGTTATCCTCTTCTTCAAATTTATGGACATCGACTAATAACTCTTCGGGGGTTTTGATCTTAGTCAATTGATAGCCAAAATCCGGAGCCAAACGCCTGACGATTTCTTCATCCAGATTTTGGTTAATATGGGCAAAAATCCCCATTTGCATCAACTTTTTAAGGACAATACTGGGTTTTTCATTCACACTGGTGGAGAAATCCTTAACAGAAATGGGAATGTTCAATTCGAGATCCTTCAAAATCACTGCGGGAGAGGTTCCTCCTTCTTCCAACTGCCCACTTCCTCCACCTTCCGAACGCATCTCCGAAGAAGCTACGGATGAGGAAGAATCCACACCGGCAGATTCCCCCATAGGAGTCATCATTTTACGGCGTTTTTTAGGTAAAGGCTTTAAAGCTACAAATGGAGCAGGCACAGCTTTAGGTATTGGTGGTGGCGCAGGAGGAATCACTTCAGCCTTTTTGATCTCGGGCTGCGGTTTGAGTTTTTGTTTTTCCTCTTCAATAACCTTCTCAACCTTTGCACTCTTTTTAACTGGCTTCTTTTTTTCAACAACCATTTCCGCAGATTTTTCTTTTTCTGCAGTGGGTTTACGGCTACGCGTTGTTTTCTTAGGCTTTTCTTCCTCAGCAACCAGAACAGCCTCGCTCTTCTTTTCAGTCTTACTTACAGGCGAGGCCACGGGGACTGCTTTACTTTCTGATTTTGCGCGGACGGTAGAAATGACTCCTTTACCGAGGTCTTTGACCAACGCTGACTTTACAACAATCAGAACAGCTCTATTCAATTCCTGATTACCATCCTGAGCACGAAGCTTGAGAGATCTTAATTTCTCCAAGATGACATCATTACTGATATTCAACTCTTTTGCGAGTTCTAAAACTTTCATGCAAAATGTCTCTTTCTTCTAAAGTAAAAATATCCCCGACGGAAACTTATTTTTTATCCAATAAATTTTTGGCCTGCTTGATCAATTTTTCGGCCTTAATTTTACCCAAACCTTCAACCTGTGTCAAATCATCCACACTGGCTTGAGCAATTTTCTCAAGCGAATCAAACCCAGCTTCATTTAAAGAGTGAAGGGTTTTTTCTCCAACTCCTTCCAAGTCCGACAAAGAAACCTCTGCACCTTTCTTAGATTTCGAAGGCTTTTCTTTTAACTGAAAATTACCCTCTTGCAAAGGTGTCTCTGTCCCTGCAGAAGAATCCGTTTCTTCTTGCTGCTTCTGCCACTGGTCAGCGGTAAAAATATTCAACTCCCATCCGACCAGCTCACTGGCCAGTCGAACATTTTGTCCACGTTTGCCGATGGCAAGAGAAAGTTGATCATCAGCGACAATCAAATTGGCCTTCTTGACGTCGGAATTGACTTGAATCTGCGAAATTTCAGCAGGAGACAAAGCGGCCTGAATATACTCTTTGATATCACTCGAGTAACGGACGATGTCAATTTTTTCTCCTTGCAGTTCAGAAACGATATTCTTCACACGTGCTCCCCGCATTCCAACGCACGCACCTACACAGTCAACTTTGTCATCTTTTGAATAAACCGCAATTTTGGTTCTCTCCCCTGGCGTGCGAGCGATTGACTTGATCTCGACAATTCCTTCATAAATTTCCGGGACCTCAAGCTCAAAAAGCTTTTTGACAAAATTGGCATGGGCACGGGACAAAATGATTTGC
>JANLHA010000282.1 GCA_024653845.1 Candidatus Omnitrophota bacterium
TGATTTGAACGTCGGGTCCATGTACTCAAAAATAAAAGCTAAAACAATTCCCATAACGCTTCCAACGAAAAAAGCTAAAAGAAGCGACAACTTTTTTCGGGGGCCGGTTGGTTCAAGCGGAATGTTGGCTTGTTCAATGATTTTGACCGTCGCAGGACCGATGGCTTCAATATTGGATAACGCATTGCCATTGAGTTTCTCGACCATGCGATCCACGTTGTCCCTGAGCTGCTGCACAGCCGGGTGTTTCTCGCCATACTTCAACGTTAAATCCGCAAGCTGCTGCTCCAAATCAAAAATGATATACGAACGGCTGATCACATTCGCAATCATAGCAGCCTGAACAGCATCAAAATCTCGGACCTTGATGATAAAAAGATTCGTATCACGGATCGGCTCCACCCTGATCGCATCCTTGAGTGCCGCCACCGCATTGCGAAAAGCCAATTGGCCAGAAGGATCTTCTGCTTGTGCCGACGTTTTTGTTTCAGAGTTTTTATACACATCCATCAAAAAAGCTTTGAGCGGCGAGGCATATTTTCTTTCATAATTGGCCGGTTTCTGATCAAGCCCTAAGGCTTGAACCGTTCGTTCCAGCACAGGACCTGATTTGACAATCTCACTTTGCGTCAAAGCCACCTTGGTATTGTGTTCGCCATAGACCTCTCGGTAATATGGTGACTGAATTTGCTTCTCCGCGGAGATCAACATTTTGACCTGAGCGTCGTAGACCGGAGTCTTTAAGGCAAGATTAACAAAAACGGTGATCCCAACCGTCAACACACAAATGAGCACCACGGCTTTCTGACGAAATAAAACACGAACATAATCACGAAATGTGAATTCCATATCATTCTCCTTTAATAAAATCCATGGATTAAAAAACTCCTTGGGAGACAACGACAATATCGCCCTGCTCAAGAGAAATGTCTTCCGTCGGGTTCCCTTCCATCACCGCATCGATATTGACTTTTACACTATCGTATCCCGTTGTACTTTTCTTGGGCCGCAAAACTTTCACTCGGCTTGAGGATCCAAAACGGGTGAATCCACCGGCGGTTGAAATGGCTCTTAAAACCGTCATATTGTCTTCGATCGGATAAGATCCGGGCTTCAAAACTTCGCCATAAACAAAAAATTTGCGGCTACGAGACTCTTTCAGAAAGACCGTCACAATCGGATACCTCATGTACCCATCAGCCAGACGAGATTGGATTTCTTCCTGGATTTGATTGATGGAGCGTCCTTTGACATCCACACTGCCAATGTAAGGGAAAGTGATCGTCCCATCGGGAGCAACTGTAACAAGGATCGACAAATCTTCCGGCTTATGCACCGTGATCTCTAAAACATCGTCAACACCAATGGTGTATCCACTCTTGGCTTGCTCAACAACTTCCTTGACGTCGACGTCTTGATTCTCAGACACGGTTTCAACTTGCTCTTCGCCTTCCGCAAAAAGATTCTTGGGCGAGATCACTGAGATCATCAACACAGCCGATAAAACTGCAAGAAAACATTTCATAACACCTCCGAGGTTAAAATCACTTTGCTCCTTTACCGCTGAAAACCGCTGGAATGGTTTTCAAAAGAATCATCAAATCCAATTGCAATGACCAACGATCAATATAATCCATGTCCATTCGCATCCACTGATTGAAATCTGTGATTTGATTGCGACCACTCACTTGCCAGATGCACGTGATGCCGGGCCGCATGCTCAAACGTCGACGCTGCCAATCATCATACTTTTTGACCTCTTTAGGCAATGGTGGCCGTGGCCCAACCAGACTCATCTCGCCTTTTAAGACATTGAGCAGTTGAGGAAGTTCATCAAGGCTCGTCTTTCTCAAAAACTTTCCGACCTTGGTGATTCGCGGGTCATTTTCCATCTTGAACACGGGGCCATCCATCACATTGTGTTGACGGAGAGTTTCAAGTTTGGTTTCCGCATCCTGGTCCATGGTACGAAATTTATACAAATCAAACCACCGGCCACTGAGACCACATCGTCGCTGTTTGAAAAAAGCTGGGCCTGGAGATGTGGTCTTAATAAGAATTGTAAGCACAGCCATCACAGGCGACAATAAAATCAACGCCGTTCCTGCCAAAAAAACATCCAGAATACGTTTGAGAAAAAGATCGCCTAACTTTTGCGGGGTCCGTTCAAAAGTGAGCAATGGAAAATCAAACAAGTGACTCTCTTTGCCTGCGGTGAATCGCAAATTGAAAATGTCCACGGCCACACTCACCGACACTCCGACTGTTTCGCAATAAAGAATGGATTCTTCAATTCTGTCCAACCAATTACGCGGAACAATAAAAACGACAATATCAACGGCACACAAACGAATCACTCGCGGAATGTCTTTAAGGCACCCCATCACAGGATAGCCCATGACTTCTCGGGGTCCCCCACCGAGCTCTTCATCCACCAACCCGATAATTTTCAATCCTAGCTCGCGATGCTGATCCACAGAGCTAATAAATTTCTGAGCCCGAGGTCCAGTTCCCACAATGAGAATATTACGAAAGTTGAAACCTTTCCCACGGAAATAACGAAATATCAAAATCAAGATGGTCTTTTCCAGAAGAAGGAAAAACGTACAAACAGTAAACATCAACACAATGAAAGAGCGGCTGACGTATGTTAATTTGAATAGAAAAATGATGCTTCCAAAAACCAAAAAACCGATCAATGCGGTTTTAAAAACGAGCCATACGACTTCCCCAAGGCTCTTCAATCGGAAAGAATTATAAATGCCGGAAAGATAAAGCAATGTCCCCCACAGCGCCATGATGAAAGGCAAAATCCAAGCATACGCATCAATAGGATACAAATCCCTGGCGCTGAAAGAGGATTGTCTTAGGAAATACGCCAGGAAAAAAGATCCTCCCGCAATCATCACATCAGCGATGATCATCAATCGTCGATAAATTGTGGCATGTTGTTTGAGCATAATTTAAAAGTCAGTTAAAATCCCTAACAAAACGGTGTTTTTTGTATAACCTCCGCCCACCTGATTGGAATCATCATTTGTGAAAACATAACTGAAGTTGGCTTTAATTTTTTTGCTCAGATCATAACTCATGTTCACCCCGGCACCGCTAAACATGCTCTCTCGATTGAGATGAATATATTCTCCCTCCCCATAAAATGCCGCAAAGGCTGTACGCAAACGGTCGGTCAGTTGTTTGGCAAAACCGACCGAAATCTTCCACATATCAAAAATGTCTTGAGTGTAGGCTGTAGTTGTATGTTCTTTTTCAAAAAGGAATCCCGTCTGGGTATTTTTATCAATGTCCGTTGTCAGTCCGATTTCATATCGAGGTTCCGTGTGGTCGCCTCCTTGGTAATCTTTGATCAAATCTGCTCCCACATGGGCATCCAGATACAACTGTGTCGTGAAATAACGTCTTAACCCTAAAGAAAACTCCTGTTCTTCTGAAGAAGAGCCCGGGTCAAATTCCCTTTTATGAAAATCATAATCGGTGCTTAGGATCGTCGCGGCATCGACCGTGTAATTGATACCTGCTCTTATGGAATTTCTGCTGGAAGCGCTCAAGTCTTTTCTTGTGAAATCAACAAATTCATTCCCATAGCGAGTATCCAACGCCCAATAGTCATTAAAGTCATGGCGATAATCTGCTTCAAAAAGATTGTAATAGGTGAAGTACCGTCCTTCTGCCCTTCCAAAAGAATCTTCAAAGCTTCGAGGTTCTTCAGAATGCGAAAAAGCGTCTTTTATTTTAATAACATCATATTTAGAAATCTCCTTCTGAAAACTCAATCCTAAGGTCTCAGAGACATTATTGAAGGAGGAATGCTGGGCAAAAAGCTGCTGGGCGATATCGGCATCGATTGTGATCAAATGGGTCTTGCCCTCTTTCTTCATATCGATTCCTAAAACAATTTTCGTAATCGCATCCCCAATGGGATCATTTTTGCGATAAGTCACGTTATCATCGTAACTTTCCGAGACAGAAATGTCTGGATTGATCTCAATGGTATTCCATACGTAAGAATGACTCAAAGAGATCGGCAAAAAAATCCATATCAAGATTCCTAGCCAAAAACGTAGCTGATATGTGGCGAATGAATGCCTCATGTTAACCTCCTTGGGGTCAAAACTCCTGACCGCTTATCTGTTTTATTAAAACCAAGATTAAGAAAAGATTAAAAAAAGATTAATTTTCTATTAGAAATTAAACCCAAACCTATGAATGGTTTCTGAAAAAAAGAAATAAAAAATCCATGGCAACTTAAAATCACCATGGATCGACGAGACTTCAGAAAGTTAAAGAAAAATG
>JANLHA010000283.1 GCA_024653845.1 Candidatus Omnitrophota bacterium
GAATATATCCGGCTGGATTATCCTGAGAATCCGGATGATCCCTCAACTCCCATCGAGCTGAGCAAAACCGCGATTCAAGCTCGTGCCGACGTTTTAGCGGATGTTTTGCGCAAAGAAAAATCTCCATTTCAGGACGTAGCTCAGAAGAACAATCTTCCTTATGAAACCACCGGATTCTTTAGCATGGAAGAGCCCCGACTTCAGGAAGGATGGTCATTGGGACTTTTGCAGAAAATTTTTGAGAAAAAACCTGGCGACGTCGTCGGGCCGACGGAGACCTCCAAAGGGATGCTGATTTTGCGCGTAAAAGAAACCAAGTTGGCGTATGTTCCTGAGTACGAAGAAGTCAAAGAAAAAGTGACCACCGCATGGATCAAAAATCAAGCTCTTCAATTGGCTAAACAAAAAGCCGAAGAACGGCTCCCCATCATCCAGCAGACGCTACAAGATGGAAACTCGAAGACCTTTGCAGATCTAGCCAAAGCCCAAAATCTTAAACTTGTTCAAACTCCTGTTTTTTCTCGAGGAGAATATTTACCGCAGGTAGGAATTGCGAAAGATTTTCAAGACGTAGCTTTTTCTTTGAATGATCAAAACAAACTCAGCTCCGTGGTGGAAACTCAAGAAGGCGCGGCAATCCTTCATCTGGATTCTTTTGTTCCCGTGGATCAAGCGGAATTTGAAAAGCAAAAAGAAAATTTTGCCGCACAATTGCTGGAAGACAAAAAGACACAAGCTTTCAACGAGTTTATCACTCATCTGCGGCTTAAGGCCAATCTTGAAGACCGCGTGTCTAAATTGTTCGAAGACAATAAAAATTAGGCAGGATGAAAGTTATTGTTTAGGGCCTAACGTTTCGAGATAATTTGCGGGCAGAGCGTGAGTTGATCCTTCGACTTTTCCATTTTGGTCAACAAAGAAGAATGTAGGAATCCCCACCAAATTATAAAGTCCAGAGACAGCCCCCTCTTCGTCTAAAAAAACCTCAGCCTTGATTTGATTCTTCTCTATATAAGGCTTCACATCTTCGGCTTTCTCTTCGATGTCGACTATAACGACTTTGTATCCCTTCTCTTCAATTTTAGCCATTCCGTCATTGAGAACTTTCAATTGTTGGCGGCAATGCGGACACCATGTCGCCCAAAAGAAGATGATCGCAGGTTTATTCTCACGGGTTTGAGAAAAACTCATCTCTTTTCCACTTGCCGTTTTCAATTTGAAATCCGGAGCTTGCTCTCCAACCAAAGGATTCTCAAATAAAAACTGTCCTTGTGCGCAAGAATAACCAGTCGGTCCCAATAATAAACAAAGTCCTAAGATGATAAAAACTCCGCGTTTCATGTCAACTCCCTTCATGATTGGACAGATTCATCAATCCATCGAAGATATTCTGCACTTCCTTCTACGAGGGGAAGCGCAATGATTTCTGGCACTTGATAACTATGAGCCGCTTTGACGACTTTGAAAATTTGAGGAAAAAGGTCTCGTCGGCTTTTGATCACCATCATCGCTTCCTGAGACTGGTCAACTTTCCCTTCCCACCAAAACCACGATTCAACGGCTGGAATAATATTAACACAGGCGACAAGTTTTGCTTCAAGAAGTTTTTGACTGATCGTGCGGGCTTGTTGTTGATCTTTCGCCGTTACAAAAACGACAATGTGTTGAGTGTTCATAGGATCATCTTGTGGAAGGCTTCATTTGAGCATCATCAAGGATAAATGCCGGCCAGCCTTCTCTCCTTCTCGACGATAAGAAAAGAACCGCAGATCGCAGCAAGTGCATTGGCCATCGTCAACAATGTGTTGAGGCAACACTCCAACACCAAGCAACTGAGCGCGATTGACCTTGGCCAAATCCAAATATAATTTTTGTTCCCGACGATCAAGCGCCTCTGGGAAATATTCAACAAACTCTTTTCCCACTTCATAACAACAGGAACGGATCGCTGGACCGAAAACCACCTTCACATCGGCTGCATCTGTACCGTATTCCCGTATCATTGCTTCCATGGCTTTG
>JANLHA010000286.1 GCA_024653845.1 Candidatus Omnitrophota bacterium
CCATCACCAGAATGACCCCAAATGTGACACCTTGCGCACATGCATAGCCAAAAAGTTTCTGACCTGTCATCGACGCCAAGATTCGGGTCACCGGCACTTCCGTATAGTAAACCAACCCCTGCCCGACCATCGACAAAATGAGAACAAACCCCTGCATCGCTCCTAAAATCGTAAGAATAATCACAACCATGATGACAGGCAACATCATCGGGATCGTAACATTGCAAAATGTCGTCCATGATCCAGAACCATCAACTTTTGCAGCTTCATAAAGTTGTCGATCAATGGTCTGCAGCCCTGCAAGAAACATAATAAAACCCCACCCAAATCCTTTCCAGCAATGAACAACCGCGATGCACGTCAATGCCGTATCAGGATTTGAAAGCCAATCGCGAATCAAATGATTGAGACCAAGCTTGGCCAAACCATAGTTGAGCAATCCAATGTATTCTCCCCCCTGACTTCCCGAGTTGAGAATCCACGACCAAATCAACCCGACGACGATTTCTGAAAGGACCGGTGGCAAGAAAAAAATCACCCGATAAACACCCTTCATGCGAATTTCACGATCACACGCCAAAGCCAGAGCAAAAGCAAGCAGATTCTGAAATGTGAGAGCAATCAATGTGATATACGCAGCATTCCACATCGATTTCCACCAGATCTTGTCCTGAGCCAAGGCGATGAAATTCTCAAAACCTACAAAAGTCTTGGTAGGACTGATCCCATTCCATTCACGCAAAGAAAGATTAAAAATTTCGAAGAAAGGATAAATATAAAAGATAGAAAAAATGAGAACAGCAGGCAGGATAAAAAGAAAATTTTCAGTTTTCTCAAGGAATTGAGGAAGAGATATTCGACGAGATTCAAGCATTACCTTGCCTGACGCTTCCTTTGTTTAGCCATAGACTGCTCTTTAACCGTTTGAACTTCATTGGCAACCTGTTCTGGAGTTTTTTCTCCAATAATGATCGATTGCAATCCCTTATCAAACGCCTCGGTCACAACAGCCTCTTCATTGTGCTTCCACACCGTTGGATGAGTTGTATTCTCCATCGCTTTAGCAAAATCGGAAAGGATGTCCGGAATCACCTCCAGGGCCTCTTGATTGGCTGGGAGATTGCGAGTTTCCTGAGACAGATAAGCCTGTTGTTCTTTTTGGCTTAACCATTTCAAAAAGGCAACAGCCTTCTCTTTATGAGTTGAGATATTATTGACCATGAACGACGATCCCGCCCCTCCCCAAATTTTCATAGGCAAAGCTGAATTGACCAGGGGCGGGAGCATGACTCCATATTGCAGCTCAGGATTCATATCGTGATAAACATTGACACACCATGATCCATTAAAGGCAAAAGCGGCTCGACCTAAAGCAAAATCTTGTTCGGCATATTTATTGGCCTTGGTCACAATTCCCTCAATTAAGGCTCCATTTTGGCGCATCTGATCAAAAATCCCAAAAACCTTGACCCAATCTGGATCGGTGTATGGGACTTCACCGCGATAAGTTGCCATCACTTTTTCCTCGCCCATAATATTGAAGGCATAATTGGAGGCAAACGCATCGGCTAACCACAGCTCTCCCCATCCCGAAACGAAAGAAGGAATCCCAACTCGCTTCAACGCTTTAGATGTTTCGATAAATTCTTCAAAATTTGCTGGAGGAGAGTCTCGCCCAACTTTTTTCAACAATTCCTTATTATAGACCATTTGGATGTTGGTGACATCCAAAGGCACCCCATAAATTCCAGGCTTGGCCTTATCAACATTCCCTTCCTCAAAAGTATTAGCCGACAATGCTTTAGGAAACATTGCTTTTTCCCAGGCGCTATCATCTTTTTTAAATTCTTCCGTCAAATCCGCCACAAACCCTCCTTCAATAAAAGAGGCGATCACGGATTTCTTATCAAGGATCCCAAAAATGTCAGGCAGGATTCGGGCTTGGGCAGCGGCAACAATTTTTTGGGAATAAACATCGGAAGGGGCGTAAAGCTCAAAAATAACTTTGATACCAGTTTGCTCTTCGTATCGTTTAGCCAATTCTTCAAAGGCTTCTTGACGGTCCGTCATCCAATGCCAAACGGTAACCGTATTGTCATCTCTTTTAGCTTGTGTACAGCCAAGAACTCCCAAAAGGATCAAACCACAAACAATTCCTAAAATATTTTTTCTCATGAATCCCCCTATCGACTTTCAGAATATGATATGCCTCTAAGAAAAAGTTATTCTAACATCCTCTCTCAGGTTTGTCAAAAACATAGAAAATAGATTATATTAAGGAGAAGCTATGGGGTCTTGTTGGGTTGGGGGTGAAATTTTTTCTCTAAAATATTTTGAAGTCACCTCCACGCCTTTTTGCATCAGTGCCGGGGTCAATTTGAGAACTTTTTGACCGGTAGCACTGCTATAAAAAGCAATCAACTCTTTCAATTCCGCATCGGTATAATAATCCGCGTAGATAGGAATCAATTGCTCAACTAACTCTTCAACATTTAATAATTGTTTCAATTCCGTACGATTTTCTTCAGGTGCCTCGGAAACAATTTTTAGAAAAATGCGTCGAATTCCCTCCTTAGCCCCGTTGGCGTCTAACAAACGGCGAATCAATTTCTTTTTCTCTTCAGAAATCCCTTGTGCGGCCAATCCTCCCTGCAAGTCACCTGGCTTCCCGATGTCTTGATCTTTCTCAACCCGATCAATTTCATAACGATAATAGGTTTCAGATTTGCCATCGGAGTCGAGCTTAACAGAATATTTGGTTTCTTTAGATATTGTTCCGTGAATGACCTCCCCATTGCGCAAATAAATTTTGTCAGCAAAAGCATTAGGAGATGACAACAAAACCAAAACCCATAACAAATAAAATATTATTTTCATAATCACCTCAATTTAGAAATAATTCCTACTGGCTTTTTTGGCAAGAATTATGTTACCATAGGCACCATGTTAAAAACAATGATTACTAAGATTGATCAAAGCCTTGCCCAATTTCTTGAGCAAATCAAAAAAGATTATCAGCTCCATCTGGTGGATCCGATTCTTTATAAAAGTATCAAAGAGTTTGTTCTTCGCAAAGGCAAACGGATCCGCCCCATCCTCTTGGTTCTCAGCTACAAAGGCTATTCCAAAGATAAAAAAAACACGACTCCATCGATTTATTATGTTTCCACATGCATTGAACTTCTACACAACTTCATGTTGATCCATGACGACATCATTGACCGCTCTCATCTTCGACGTGGCAAACCCACCATGCATCGCCTTTTGGCCAAAGCGGCCAAAACCAAAGAGCAAACCAAACTGGGGGAAAATTTAGGCATTGTCGTAGGAGACATTGTTTACGCGTGCGCCATTGACGCTTTTCTCTCGATCAAAGAAGATCTTCGCCGGAAAGAACAAGCTTTAAAATATTTTATTCAAACCGCGGTTTTAACGGCAATGGGCGAATTTATCGATACGCTATATGGCGTGCAGCCGATCCGCAAAGTGAGCGAGAAAGATATTTTTCTCAATTACACTCTCAAAACCGCTCGCTATACGTTTGATTGTCCTCTTGTGGTAGGAGCCATTCTCGCCGGAGCTGACAAAAAAGAAATCCAACGGCTTTCACGATTAGGTCTTCTCATTGGGCAAGCTTTCCAAATTCAGGACGACATCATTGGCATTTTTGATACTCAAAAAAACATCGGGAAATCCATTCTCAGCGACATTGCCGAGTCGAAAAAAACCATTTTGGTTTCTCATGCCTATCGCACGCTCTCACCATCCAAACAAAAAGAATTCTTAAAATATTTTACCAAACCTAGAAAAACCTATCACGACCTCCTATCGATTCGAAAAATTTTCAAAGACGCCGGGAGTTTGCAATACAGCTTGGACCACATTCAAAAACGCCTTGTTGAAGCTTCGGGAATCATCGATCAACTGAAAATGAAAAACAATTACCGAAAATTTTTGCGAAAATCCTTACTTAAAATGTTTGAGCATAGTCAGCAAATCGCGACACAAAACCATCTGTAACCTTTCTCATCGTCCATGAGACCGCTTCCTTCTTACATCATTCCTTTCCTGATCTTCTCTTTCAGCTTGATTTTGCGATATTTATTTATTAGCAAAGGCCCTTACGATGTCGAGGCTTTAAACCTTGCGATCCGTTCTGTCGATCTTCTTGAGCATCATCACCTTGAAATGCAAACGGGATTAGGATACCCCTTGCTTGTGATTTTGGGATCCTTTTTTGTAGGGTTTCTGCGCTTCTTCGGATGTGATGACCCCGTGGTCGCCGCGAACTTCATCAGCGTTGTCTTGGGGGCCTTCAATATTCTCCTCATTTATCTTTTCGTAAAAAAAATCTTCACCGAGCGATGTGCAGTCTTGAGTGCTATTCTTCTTTCTTTCAATCCCCTCTTCTTAGGACTTTCGACCTATGCAAGCAGTCATATGCCCGCTATTTTCTTCTTTTTGCTAGGGCTTCTTTCTCTCTTTTCTTACCGTCATACAGCACGTTTTCGAGATATTCTATTGACAGGGTTCTATTGGGGCTGTTTTGGGGCGACTCGCATCGTCGACTGGGGACTTCTTCTACCAGCAATGATCTTCATTCATCAAAAATGGACGAAACCTTCGCTCAAAGAATTCTTGGGATTTTGGGCTTTCACCATTCTCGTCGTCTTTGCTTTTTATAGCCCTTTTTTCTTTCAAGAGACGCGCGCACAACACAGCGATTTCATTTCTAGATTTTGGCACTCTGCGCTATTGGATAATTTTCTAGGCCTCATATCCCCCAACCTTTTCAAAGGATTTGGATTCCTTACACAAAGCCTGAGTTTAGGGGGCCTCCTCCTTGCCCTGATAGGACTTGCCGCTCTCTATCGCGCCAATAAAGAAATTGGGACACTGCTTATTTTATGGATTGCAATCCCCTTTATGTTTTATGGAAATTTGAGAATGACTGTGACGGCTCGCTATTTTGTCGTCACCATCCCCGCGTTGGTGATTGCGATCGGGTTCGTTCTATCTCGGTGGGCAGAACTTTTTCCTTCTTTGAAAAAAATCATCTACACTGGATTGATCATCTTCGTTATCTTTTTGTCGATGCGCGTATTCCCCCTGATCAAAATCCACCATGACCAAGCGATTCTTCCTGAATTTTGTCAATGGGCTTGTCAAATGACCAAACCTGGTGCCGTGATTATCTCTGCCGAGGAACATCGTTTTATCGAACATTACACGTCCTGTCAGACTTTAGTTCGTCCCATGTCAATGAATCCCATCGATTCCCAAAGCCTGCTAGAATTCAAAAATCAAGTCGACAGTCTTCTAGACCAAGGCGTTCCCCTCTACATCACCACTGCTGGGCTTTTTGCTTATGATAAAAATGGAAATTTCTCAAACTTTTTTCTAGAAAACTACGAAGGATATTTCGTGGGGGAACATCTTTATGAAGATTGGCACCGCCACATCTTGCAACCTCAAATCTTTTCTTTTGAACTCTATCAAATCGAGAAGAAAACTTCCCACGCCTCAAATGAGATGCGCTGAAATCTCATCCAAAACAAGCATCCCTGCTGGAGTGGCTCTTAAACAATCTTTCTCTAAAACAAGAAATTCATTCTTTATAAAATTTTGGATCTTCTCTTCCTGCTCAGAAGTAAACGTCTGAGAGAACCGCTTTTTAAGCTCCTCAACATCCACGCCAGATTTCATACGCAAACCAAATAATAAAACCTCATTGAACCTCATTTGGGAATTCAAAATCTCCTGGCCTTCCTCTGCACTCAGGCCCTGCTCGATTCGAGAAATATATTCCGTCAGGCGAGAGACATTCCATGTCCTTTTGCCATCGACATGTCCGTGCGCCCCCACACCGAGACCGATATAATTCCCGCCTCTCCAATAATTTTGATTGTGAAGAGATTCTCGATTCTTGATAGAAAAATTGCTAATTTCATATTGGCTATATCCTAATCGTTCTAGCTCACTCACGACAAGATGATAATGCTCGATCTGCAAATCGGAGCTGGGTGGTTTTATTTTTTGAGCATGAAATCGACTATACGGCTCGACATTCAATGTATAAAGAGAAACATGTTCAGGCCGGAAGTCTTTTAAAACATAAATGTCCTCTTTGATTTGATCCGATGTCTGCTGGGGGAATGAATACATCAAATCAATATTGATATTTTGAAAACCTGCCCTACGAAAAGTATCAAAAGCCATCAATGATTGCCTGGCATCATGACAACGCCCCAAATACTTCAAATATTGATCATTGAAAGTTTGCATTCCCAGGCTGATCCGATTGACTCCTAAATCAAAAATACATTTCGCTTTTTCTAAATCAATTCCTTCCGGATTTGCCTCGATGGTGAATTCTTTCACTGTTGAACAATTAAAATTCTTTCGGATCGAAGCCGCAAGATTTTTCAATTGCAAAGAATTGAGCAACGTGGGTGTGCCTCCGCCAACATAAATGGTTTCTAATGAAATTGCATGATCATTTTTGGATTCACAATCCAAACACCGCAAATAATTTTCGATGCGATGTTGTTGAGCAATAGAAACGACAAACGAACAATAAAAACATTTCTTCTCGCAGAATGGAATATGAATATACAAAGATGTTTTATTCATCAATTAATCTTTTTTTAAAATAAAAATTTGAAAAATATTTCATGCTTTGCAATACCGTCGAGATTTTTTGTAAAAAAATATAAATTGACTTCATTTTTTTGAAAATATTTTTTGCATCTTCATACACCTATGTTATTATGAAGTTGTTGTTCAACAAATCTCTTTAAGAAAGGAGAAACACATGCCAGCTAAGAAAAAAGCAAAAAAGAAAACAGCAAAAAGAAAGTAAGAAATACAGCTTTATTAAGTTGAAAAACCCTTCAGAAATTCTGAAGGGTTTTTCATTTTATATCTATTTTTAGAATTGCGTCTGGATCAATCCTTCTCGGATAGCGGGAGAGAAAACAAATTCTGCTGTAAGCGGTGAAATTAAAAGCTGGCCGGGTTCAACAACAAATTCATTGGTGCCTTCATTTTGTTGACTTTGCGTATCCCACAAAGATTCCAATTGCGTTCCTGACCCTTGATCGACCGTCTGATAAAATATTGCAGCTCCTTCCCCACCTTCCACACGATTGTTCGTTTCACTCAAGGTGAGCTCTGCATTCACCACATCCGTGTCGCTATTATTCGGATTAGCACTTGTAGACGTCGTCGTCGTTGTTGCACCCAAATTATTTACACTCATCGTTCCTGAGGTTGAAGTCTTGGTCAAAGTGGTGGCATAGACTTCCAGCGTACCTGCAGTTCCAATCCCCGTCGAAGCAGCTAATGTCATAATGCTTGCTGTCGCATCCGCGTTTGTATCAGCTCCACTTTCTTCAATTTTCCCGGCGGAAGTGATCGTGAGTGTATCATCCGTGGCCGTAAGATCGCCGATATTGATATCACCACTAGTGGTCGTCGTTAGTGTCAGATTCTTACTGATACCTCCAGCTGTCGCGGTCGTCACTGTCAAGCTTCCTGATGTGACATCCAAAGCGAGCGCACCGCTCGTCGTCGTAGCCGTAGTCACACTGAGGTCTCCGCCTCCCGATTGACTAAAGGAAAGATCTCCTATGCCGGTGGCAATGGAACTCAATGTCACCGCACTGGTGTTGCTATTATCAATATCAACATTTCCTGTTCCTGTGCTGTCGGCTGAAATTGTGGTGGCTGCTGTTTCAAGCGCGGCTGAAGATCCAATGCCTGAGACCGCATCCAAATCCAAAACTGAGGCGGTCAGATCTGCTCCCGCATCTGCGCCGCTTTCTTCAATGCTTCCCGCCGAAGAAATCGTGATTTGGTCCCCGCCGGCTGTCACATTGCCGACCAAGACATCTCCACTTGTTGTTGTCGTTAACGTGACATTCTTACTCGTTCCTCCAGCCGTCGCGGTCGTCGCCGTCAAATTCGCGGACGTTGCATCAAGCGCAATGGCACCGCTCGTCGTCGTTGCAGTCGTGACACTCAAAGAGCCTCCGCCTGATTGACTCAATGAAATATTTCCTGTGCCTGTGGTGGCAGAACTCACGGTAGTCGCCGATGCACTACTATTATCAATGTCGATTGCCCCGTTCGTTGTATCCGCAGCGATAGCTGTAGCTGCCGTCTCAAGTGTGGCCGCAGCGCCAACTCCTGTTACAGCATCCAAGTCAAGAGTTGTGGCTGTCAAATCCGCTCCCGCATCTGCGCCGCTTTCTTCAATGCTTCCCGCCGAAGAAATCGTGATTTGGTCCCCGCCGGCCGTCACATTGCCGACCAAGACATCTCCACTTGTTGTTGTCGTTAATGTGACATTCTGACCCGTGCCCCCCGCCGTCGCTGTGCTTGCCGTCAAATTCGCAGAAGCGACCGTGAGCGCAATATCTCCGTCGGTCGTAGTGACACTGGTGAAGCTACCCGCACCTCCACCCGTCTGGTCAAAAGTGATATTTCCGGTGCCTGTGGTTAAAGAACTGATCGTTGTGCTAGATGCATTGCTATTATTGATATCGATATTTCCCGTCGTGGTATCCGCAGAAATGGTCGTTGCGGCTGTGTTGACCGCCACGGAAGATCCAATACCGCTTGCCGCGTTCAAATCCACCGTCGAGGCGGTAATGGTTTTTCCTCCTTTACCATCGATGGCTCCAGCCGAGGTTGCCGTAAAGGTGCCTCCAGTCGCGGTGACATCATCATTTATGGCGATATCACCACTCGTGGTTGTCGTCAAACTCACCCCATCCGAGCCACCAACCAATGTCGAGGTAGTAAGGTTACCTCCGGCGACACTCAAATTAATAGCCCCGGACGTAAAGGCCGAGACAGAATTCGCTGTCAATCCCCCCCCACCGGCTTGAGTGAAGGTAAAATTCCCACTGCTGGACGTACCTGTCAGAGATGTTGCGTTTGAACTGGTGTTAGCGATATTAACCAATCCGGCACTTCCATTAGCCGTAATACCGACGGCGGCAGTTTCTATAGCGTTGCTCGAAGTTCCCAGAGCACCAAACGAACTAAGATATAAAGTATTTGTGTCAGTGCCTGTTGTAAATTCAGCTCCCGCATCAGATCCACTTTCGAGGATATCTCCGAAACTCGCAGTTAAACTGATGCTTCCGGTCGTTGACATCGAACCGACTAAAGCATCATTCGCAGATTGAATAAGCGTAATGGCCCCTGCGCCGCCCGTCGCGATATTATAAGTGGTATCCCCGTTGGAGCCAGAATCTGTAATATAAACACTGTTCCCTCCCGTCGATGT
>JANLHA010000287.1 GCA_024653845.1 Candidatus Omnitrophota bacterium
CTAAATTTTCCTCTGACATCCATTGATTAAACAAAGTTTTCGTTCTTTCACCTGCGTACGCATTAACCGTGCGTCTCATCTGCGGTTCCGATTCTTTCAGCACCTTTTCCTTAACGCCTTGTAAAACATCTTCCCGATCTTCCACTAATTCATTTAAATTGTTCAGCAAATCAACCAGCAAGAACTCTTCGGAAAGCTCTCTGGGAAATTTATGCTTTAAGCGGAAATCAAACTCCTTCCCTCCAAGCACAAACTGACCATGCCGTTTATGATTATAAACAACCCGCTTGTTGTATAATTGCGTTGTTCCCACGCCTAAAGAGTTATAAAGGTTAGGTGACGTCAAAAGAAAATCATCGCTTTTTAAAAAAGCCCGCACCAATTTTTCATCTTCCGGTGGAACATCCCCAAAAGAGGCTTTTGCGGGACAATAATACACCCCTTGCGCCATTTTTTGCAGAGTTCCATCCTCGACAAATTGCTTTAAATGCCGGTCAACCGCAGTCGACCATTGCTCAAGATCAACTCTACGGTAAACTTGACCTGATTTTAAGTGTTTTTTGAGTTCTTTAAGCGCGTTCATTTCTTCTACCTCTTTACCAAAAGTATAGCCGTTTTTTCCTTAAATTACAAGAATATTTATTTAAATTTCATGCAAATTATAAAGAGAAACACCAGAGGATGTCTATGGGCTTACTTTTGCATAAAATATCCTATCTATATTATTGATAATGAGTTACGACTAACCAATCAAACCATCCAATCCTTCCCTAACCTCATACCCCAGCATTTTATACGTCTTCAACCTTCGCTGGAACATCCTCTCCAGAACTGAAACTTTTTTATCGACATAATCGTAAATTCGAATATCGGTTTTATCCTTATGATACCGGTGAAGACGTCCCGCATACTGAACAATCTTGCCTTTAAACGAGCTTGGCATGGTCAAAAAAAGTGTATCCAAACGTGGCGCATCAAAACCCTCTCCGATATAAGAACCCGTTGCCAAAATAATTTTCCGAGAATCCTCGGGACTCTCCTTTATTTTCTCAAAGGATTCACGCCGCGCTTTCTGACGGATTCCGCCATGTAATTGGAACAAAACCTCAACTTTGTTCTCTAATAACTTCGCCAAAATCTCCAAATGTTCCCGCCGTTCCGTCAGAATCAACGGGAATCTACCTTCATCCAGCGATTCGATCACATCCCGGACAATAAGCTCATTTCTCTCTATATCTTCTATCATTCGGCTTGAGACATCCTGTATTTTAATATCGTCGTTCCACGCATGTTCAAAACCCGTCACGCGGGGAAAAATCCAGGAAGCTGAAATGTGCGCAGAGAAATCTTTTTGCTTAATGCGATGAGCAACCGGGCCGCACTGCATATGAATAATCGGTTGATGACCGTCACGGCGATAGGGTGTGGCGGTCAGCCCCAAAACATACTTTGCCTTCACCTGCGACAAAACCTTCTCAAATGAAACGGCGCCCACGTGATGACATTCATCAACGATGACAAAACCGTAATCCACGATACGGTCGTCAACACCATCCGTCAGATCCATGCTTTGAACCATCGCTATATCGATAATTCCATTCGATTTATTCTTGCCGCCGCCAATCTGGCCAATTTCTTTTTTGTCGATACCTAAAAGCGAAGCGATCTGCAAACGCCACTGATCCATCAACGGTTTTCGGTGCGTAAGAATAAGCGCATTTGTTTTACGCCTGGCGATAGCCGCTATCGCCAGGACCGTCTTCCCGGTCCCGGGTGGCGCGACAAAGACACCAACGTCCGACTCAAGAATGCCTTCTAACGCTTCTTCCTGCCCGGCATTGAGCGTACCATCAAAAATAAAATCAACCTTCTTGCCTATGACCCGTTTATCCTCAACATTCATCCGGACGCCATACTCCTCCAACAAGGCTTTCATATCGTCCAAACATCCTCGAGGCAATGAAAGATAGCCGTCCACAATTTCCGCGCAACAGATAACCCGCGGGGTCGCGTGAGTTGAAAACCGCATCTTCTGCTTCTTGTAAAACTCCGGATTTTGAAACGCGGCCAAATGTTTTAGCTGATTGAACAATACTGACGGGCCGGTCCCGGTCTTAATGTAAATCCGGTTTGCGAGAACAACATCCAATGCTTCCGGCAGTCCCTTAATATCAACCTTAAATCGCCGCTTGCCGGACGGCAGACGCATCCACGGCTCATCATTTTCTTCAACCGGGCTTTGACGAACCGCAAGAATTTGTCCGGCTCGCGAAGCCTCCTCGATAAAAGCCTCAACGTCTCGGCAGGATATCTTCTTAACAGATGACAAAAATGCCCACTGATCTGAATAGGGCACACCATGCGCGTCGATAAAAAGACTGTTGCCGTTGGCCGTCGCTTCTTTTTGAAACGGTAAGGCAATCAGATTTCCGAATCCACCTTTGGGCATCGTATCCTGATTCGGGAATAATCTGTCATAACTTTTCATATCGATCTGGTATCGCCTGGCCATTGTTTTAGTGATAATTGAAGTCCCCAACCGTCTGGCCAAGACGGCGGGAATCTCCTCACTAAAGAAGATCCAAACATGCCCTCCATTCCCCGAGCGAGAACGTTCAACCGCGGCCGGAATTTTCTCTTCACCGCACGTCCTCATAATCGCCCGGATATCATCCATCCAATGCTCCTTGTCAAAATCCATGGCGAGAAAATAACAACTCTCATTTTTTAGCATTGGATAAACAGCCATGACTTGAACACCTGTCAAATGCTGCTTGATGGTCGACTCGTCTAACGGAAGGAATCCTTGATTGGGAC
>JANLHA010000293.1 GCA_024653845.1 Candidatus Omnitrophota bacterium
AAATAAAACTTCGGGGATTGATATAGAAGATAAGGCGGAAAAAGAAAAAATTTATCAGAAGTATCTTGAGGCGTTCAAAAAGGGCGCCTATAACTACATCAAAGAAGATTACGATCCGTACATGAAGCAAATGGTCCCACGAAAATATTTCTCGGGTGGATTTTCGGCAGACGATGAGGCGGCATTGATTGAAGATGGAGGAGTGGTGGATGTCCGTCGAGGAGATGCGGCTAGAAGAGATCAAGAAGAGGCGTTGGCTGGAGGGGGATCCAAGGTGACTGTTTCAGCGTATTTGCAGCAATTTGTCGGAGGCGAAGGTGGAGCGCATGCCAATCTCAATCGAAGTGTTGAGGGTGTGTTGGATCAGATTGCAGCCCAATTAGGGATTTCTCGAGGAGCGGATGGACGATATGATTTTTCTGGTGCAGTGAGAGTCGCAGCAGAAGGCGCTTTGCGTTGGGAGGTTGATGGCAGTCCCGACGCTGGAAACATGTTTATCAATGAGCAAGGGAAATTGGTGGTCATCGATCCGCGATTTGAGGGAATGGATCATGCCGGATTGGGCACTTATGGTTTGATGGTGTTTGCTGCAAATGATGCGATGAGGGTGCATGAGGAAACGGAACAAGATTTCATTCTCAACGGACTGCAAAGATTAGAGATTATCGCCGCCACAGATGTGGGAACCCCGGCGGTTCGTCAAAAGCTTCGAGCTCACGCGAATTGGGATGGACGTGCGGAAACGCGCGCCACTGCTCTTGAGCGCCAAAACACCTTGGTCCGTCTTCGCCACGAGGCCCACGACGCAGCTAGCCAAGCTGAAGCCAGAGAGTCTGGCGGCCGGCCGTATGTTCCCGAAGAACTTGTCCTTCTCTCAGCGCCCCTGAGAGAATTTGATTTGATGATCGCGGGGGGTGCAGGTGCTCCATCAACATTTAAGAAGGATGACCTTGTCGAAGTCATCCTTGATGGGTCGACAGGAACAGTTTTGAGTGTTTCAAGCATGTCTATGGGTGGTCAAACAATTGTCATGGTCGAGGTTGATTTTACGGTTGGACCCAAAGCAGGGACTAAAGCCAAGCTCATGGCGGCCAAGTTGCGCATTGTGGGAACCGGTGCGGCCGAAGCGGATTACACGGGCGTTGAACCCCAGCTGCAAGGTGGGAAGAAAGATGTTTTGGCCCGTGCCTATCGCAATCTTTTACTTAACGAGCATGTGACGCAGGAAAGCCGTAACCGTCGGGACGTTTTAGCTAAAATTGGTCCGCAAGTCGAACAGTTTGTGCGCAATCGTCTTAGAAATCAAAGGATTAAGATTGCTATTGCTCCCGTCGGAAGCAGTTTGAATGGATATGCTTCAGCCACGAGTGATGTGGAATATATGCTTTATATCGTCGATGGGCTTGGAAATGAAGTTTTAAGATATGATAGGAATGATCAGGAATTTTTAGATATCGTCGCTGAAGTTGGTCGTCTTTTAGCCGCAGAAGGTTATGAGGTCGATGGGCAACGCGACATTGCCATGGAAATCAACAATTTTTCGGGCCTTAATCAGCGGATGCCGGAGTTGCCTGATCAGGCGATGTCAGGAGGGTCTCTCGCGATTGCGGAATATTTTCATCCGCTATTTATTCCCATTGTTTATGGAGACGGCGTTCTCGTGGCCCGCGCCAGATACAATCTGGTTAATGGTATTGAAGAAGTGGATTGGCAGGCAATACAAGAATTGTACTGGGACCGCATTGCGCGCATTGTCGAAGATAATGTCGGTACTAAACCTCACCTTGCAGAATGGCTGAGGGCGCAGGGAGTTGATACGGGCGCTGTTAGCGCCGTGAGGCATTTCAATGAACAAAGACGGCGACAAGTCTCTCTTCCTGGTTACTCTCAAACAGCGCAAATTGCTTTGGCAGGAATTATAGCTCTTGCGAGAGGCACAAGAAGAACTGGGGACGAAGCTATCTTGGTTGCTGATGGAGGAGGCGATCGATGGCCAACCACGACGAAGGTTTTGTCAGATTCTTTAAATCAAAATTTTGCTGAAGCGGATCGTGCGATACAAGAAAGCCGATGGGCCGATGTGCGTCGACACCTTGATCAAGCGGTTGAGACTTTAGCTCGTGTTGATTTGACATCGGGAGGAGTTGATGGTGAGGAAGCCTTAGTGGATCTTTTGAATCCTGAGGGGAGGATGCCGGAAAATATTGCTACAGTTAATTCCATTATTGATGGTTATTTCCAACATATGTCTTCTGAGGGGGGAGTCCCTGTGTGGTTAGCTTCCCCTTTTATATACAGAGTATTATTAAGTAGAATTAGGGCATTTGATTCAGTCGCAGAGGCTCAGCCGGTTTTAAGAAATCTTCTTGATCGGACGGTTCAATCAAGAGCGCATTTGTCACGCTTAGGTTTGAATTTTGATCATCTGGAACCTCCTCGTGCTGTGGAGATTTCTTCGGGGGACGAAGGACGAAGAAGTTCAGAAAGTTATTCAGAGTACCAAAATCGTATGGCCGACAAAATTCAAGGATTGGCCCAGCGGTTGCAAACATCCGTAGCCATTCATGTGATGCCTTCGCAAGGGGTTCCTTCTATTACAGAAAGTCGTTTTGAAGCGAATACGTATACTGTAGATCCGTCAAGGGTGAAACGGATGGTCACAGACCGGGAGAGTGCGTTAGAATTTTTAGAAGAATTTACCCGTCGATTTCAATCAAGCCTTCTTTCCTATGGATTGCAAACCAAGAAAGGTGTGGCGAGCCTTCCCGTAGCGCTGTTTATCGATAAAGGTGATATTTCTCAAGAAGATACTTTACCCCAAGAGCTGTTCCCTAATCTTCATGCCTCTTTATTTTTTGAAGGAGAAGGGCAATTTGAGGGTCGCCTGTTCGGTGTTGTTCAGTGGGATTTTGATACACTTGATGGAATCAATGCTCAATATCTCGGGCAACTTCTGGCGGAACGTTATATTGATTTATTGCTTGAAATTGCGAATCGACAATCAGGAGGTGGCGTTCGGGCTGTATCTAAGGACACCGCGTTAGTAGGCGCTGGTGGCGAGAAAACTACTCAAGTTGTTGGAG
>JANLHA010000294.1 GCA_024653845.1 Candidatus Omnitrophota bacterium
ATACAGTTGCAGGAAGGGGATGTTTTGACAGCTTATGTCGAAGGACGGCTCAACTTTGGCAGCCGTCGACAAGTGACTTCTTTGATGAGTCCTCGGGTGACAGTGTCATCTTCGTACAATTATAGTTCTGACGATCGCCCTCTGGTCGTAAATAGAACAGAACTGATGGGATTGTGGCATGGAGATCATCAAATTCGAGTAAGGTTAGGGGCTGATTTTCAGTCGGGGACATTAATTGTCCAGGTTAATGGCGACATTTATCGTCAAGAATTGCAAGGCCATAATCATCCTCAAGGATTTTATCGCAATTGGGATGTCGTTGTGGTTCCTTTGCGGGAAAATTTGGCTCCTGGGGACCGGGTCAGAGCTTATGTTGAAGTCCGAACACCCCAGCAAGGAGTGACGGATAGTCATGAAGAAGTTGTGCGGGAATCTTATTGGGCTGCACCCGTTATTCAGCCTGTTTCTCAAGGAGACACCGGGGTGAGTGTCCGATTGGGAGGAAATGTCGCGGTCGGAGATCGAGAGAGAGTTGCTTTATGGGTGACCGTCGACGACAACATCGCCGGGGTCGTTGAATTAAGAAATGGCAGGGCCGGACATGTGGAGAGAGTGCCGGTTCAACGTTATTTTGTTAGTCATGGAGAGGAACAATCCGAGTCAAGAGCGTTACGTGCGGGTGAGGCGGTGCGTGCCTATTTGGCCCCACTTTATGGAAATCATGAAAATTTGTCGCGCTTGAGCGATCCTGTCGTTGTCCCGCGGGCTCAAAATTCTGTTGTCGATGTTGCCGAAGATATCGTTACCCCCAATGATCGACAGATTCCGGATGACGAATTGGTAATTCAGGAAGCAAACAATGTTTCTGAAGCGGGTGGGCTTGTTGCCCGTAATGATGAAGAGCAGCGCCGACAAGATGCTCAGCGTCCTGTGCAAGCCGCCGCTCAGAACGATCCTGGTCAAAGGTCGGTTCAGCCAGAACATCAAGGCCAGGTTAATGTTCCCCTTCATTTAGCAAGAACAGGATCGGTTTCTGTCCAAGGGCCGATTTATATTGGCGATCGAATCATTTCTGTCGAGTGGAGAGATTTCCATAATAATTATCAAACCAAGCTGATGGAGATCAAAGTCAATGGAGAAAGAGTGGCCTATCAAACTTTAACAGATCAGGATTGGCGGCGGGGACATCTTGATGTAGAAATTGCCCAGGAGGCTACAGGCTTGTCCCCTGAGGATCGAGTTCAAGCCATTCTCCATGTCAGCCCTAATCAAAATGATCGAGTGCAACTCATTGAGAGTCATATTTTAACGCCAAATCCATTAGCAGAACTAGAAAAACCGATCGTCATGCCTCCTTTTGGAGGCGACACTGAAGTCACCATCAGACATCGAGGAGACTATATGGATAAGTCAGCCATTCTTTTTGTCAATAACCAAGAGGTCGCGAGTGAGAATCGTTTAGATAATGACGGCGTCTCAGTGATTGATTTGCCTCGAGGGGTAAGCTTTTCCGTCGGAGATTTGGTGCGAGTGGAAATGGGAGCCAGAAGACGTGCTGGTGCGGATTTGCAAAGTTCAAGAAGTGACGAGGTTCGAGTCCGATTATCCAGACAATCCAGAGGAACTATTCTATCAAATAATTTGACAATTCAAGATAACAATCCCATGGCGGGATCTGGGGATAAGGGGCGTCCAGGCAAAGAAGCTGCTCCTGATTTGCGAGATAATAGTCAATCTCAAAAGAGTATTCGAGACGAAGAAAAGCGACCAAAACAAATTATGGAACAAGAAAAAAATAGAGAAATTATCGAAAAGAAAAGTCAGTTGATGCAAAAACAATCTGAACAGGTGAGCCAAGAAGAGTCTTCCATGGTCCCTGAAGGAAAAGTTTTTGAAGATCATTCAAAGGAAGCATTTGATAAAGAAGTTGTCAAAAATAATAAACAAGAAATCGTTCCAAAAGAAAAGTCGATGCAAAAAGATAAAAAGCAATGGACTCCAAAGTAAATCCCAGATTGCATCAGATCCTGTGCTGGATCACGTTGATGGGATTTCTAACAAATTCCTTGATCTTCCCAGTATCAGTTTCCGCTCAGATGTCTCCATCTTTGCCCAACATTGGAGAACGGATCGCTTTAGCGGGTGGATATGCTCCGCCTGTCCTCAAAGGCATCCAAATTTTTCCTGACAAACCACTGCAATTCAACTTTATCATGGATCTTGGTGATGCTGCTTCATTGAGCAAAGAAGGGCAGGTTGCCGAATCCCAAAAACTTATCAAATATTTTCTTGCTACGCTCACCACCCCCAAAGAAGATTTGTGGGTCAACCTTTCGCCATATGAAAAGAATCGGATCATCCCTGAGAATTTTGGTGTGACTCAAATGGGGCGTGATTTACTCGCTCAAGATTATCTTCTGAAGCAAATCACTGCGTCGGTGATTTATCCGGAAGATGAATTGGGTAAAAAGTTTTGGGATCAAATTTATAAAGTTACTCATGAAAAGTTTGGCACGACGAATGTTCCAGTGAATACATTCAATAAGGTTTGGATTGTTCCGGATAAGGCGATTGTCTATGAAGATGGAGATCGTGCGTTTATCACGGAAAGCCATTTGAAGGTGATGTTGGAAAGTGACTACTTAGCGCTTTCAAAAGCTAATCTTAAATCTCAAGATACAACAGCGATCAATGATGTTTCATCGCAAGTGGTGCGTGACATTGTGATTCCCGCGTTGGAAAAAGAGGTCAATGAGGGCCAGCATTTTGCGTTGCTTCGCCAAGTTTATCATTCCTTAATTCTCGCCGTTTGGTACAAGAAGAATTTGCGAGAAAGCATTTTGGGCAAGGCGTATGTTGGGAAAAATAAAACTTCGGGGATTGATATTGAAGATAAGGCGGAAAAAGAAAAAATTTATCAGAAGTATCTAGAGGCGTTCAAAAAGGGCGCCTATAACTACATCA
>JANLHA010000300.1 GCA_024653845.1 Candidatus Omnitrophota bacterium
TGAAATTTTTGCGTAATCAGAAACGTTCCCAAGTTATTGTGGCTGGAATTGAGACGCATGTGTGCGTTTATCAGACGGTGGCGGATTTGTTGATCAAGAAATTTGAAGTCACGGTGGTGTGTGATGCAGTATCGTCTCGCTCATCTGAAAATCGGCAAATTGCCTTGGATCGGATGAAAACACTCGGTGCTTATTTAACGAGCATGGAGATGATGGTTTGTGAGTTGCTTCGTGGTGCTGGGCATCCAAAATTTAAGGAAGTGTTGAGTTTAATCAAATGATTGTCAGGGCAGGACCCACTGATGATGTTTTTAAAGGAGGATAAAATGAGCGAAAATTTAATGGAATCTTCCGCTATGAAAACGGTTGAGGCCTTGCTTCAAGAAAATCGCATTTTTAAGCCTTCTGCAGAGTTTGTCGACAGTGCAACTCTGAAAGATGAGAAAATTTATGAAGAAGCTCGACGAGACCGCTTGAATTTCTGGGCGACACAAGCTGAGCAATTGGATTGGTTTGAGAAATGGAATAAAATTTTGGAATGGAACGCACCTTTTGCCAAATGGTTCATTGGTGGGAAACTCAATGCTTCGTATAACTGTTTGGATCGGCATATCAAAAACGGCATGGGCAAAAAAACAGCGTTGATTTGGGAAGGGGAGCCTGGTGACACGCGCGTGATCAGCTATGAAGAAGCGTATCGCGAAGTGAACAAATTGGCCAATGCAATCAAGGCACTTGGCGTGAAGAAGGGTGACCGTGTTGCAATTTATATGCCTATGGTTCCAGAAGCCGCTTTTGCGATGTTGGCATGTGCCCGGATTGGCGCGGTGCATACAGTTGTTTTTGGTGGATTCAGTGCTGAGGCGCTCAAAGACCGCATCATGGATGCACAGGCGAAGCTTTTGATTACGGCCGATGGCGGATGGCGACGAGGAAAAGTCGTACCATTGAAAGAGATGGCCGACCAGGCCGTTAAAGATTGTCCATCGATTAAAAACGTCATTGTTTTGCAGCGAACTCAAAATGCGGTCAATATTCAGCAGGAACGCGATCATTGGTATCACGACGTTGTGAAAGCGGCGGCGGAGTTTTGTGAGCCCGAGAAAATGGATGCCGAAGACATGTTGTTTATCCTTTACACGTCGGGAACAACCGGAAAACCTAAAGGCATCATTCACACGACGGGCGGATACATGACGGGGGTGTCAGCGACGACGCGATGGGTTTTTGATATCCAACCCAGGGACATTTTTTGGTGTACTGCGGATGTTGGGTGGGTCACCGGGCATAGTTATATCGTTTATGGTCCGATGGCCAATGCTGCGACCCAAGTGATGTATGAAGGCTCCCCAGATTGGCCGGAACGCAATCGATTTTGGAAAATCATTGAAAAACATCAGGTGAGCATTTTTTATACCGCTCCGACGGCAATTCGCGCTTTTATGAAGTGGGGAACGCAGTGGCCCGAGGGGTGTGACTTATCAAGTCTTCGTTTATTGGGAAGTGTGGGCGAGCCTATCAATCCAGAAGCCTGGGTTTGGTATTACAAGTTTATTGGTCGTGAAAAATGCCCAATCGTTGACACGTGGTGGCAGACGGAAACGGGCTGCATTTTGATTTCGCCAATTGCGTCATTAACTGCACTTAAACCGGGTTCAGCTACTAAGCCGTTGCCGGGAATCGATGTGAAAGTTTTTACTGAAGAAGGTGGACAGATTCATCAAGGTGGAGGTTATTTGGCTTTAACTGCACCATGGCCGTCGATGTTGCGCGGAATTTATGGCGATCCGGAACGCTTTAGGCAAACATATTGGAGCAAATGGCACAATGATATTTATTTTACGGGTGATGGGGCAAAACTCGACGATGATGGTTATCTTTGGCTTCTTGGACGTGTGGATGATGTGATGAATGTGGCGGGTCATCGCATTGGCACGATGGAAATTGAAAGTGCGCTCGTTGATAATCCGATGGTCGCCGAGGCCGCCGTTGTTGGAATTGCTGATGAAATCAAAGGCCAAGCCATTGCGGCGTTTGTTATTTTGAAAGAAGGTCGTGAGCCGACGTCCGAAACGGAAGATATCTTGAAGAGACATGTCGCCACCAAAATTGGCTCCATTGCGCGTCCGAGCAAAATTATTTTCACCGCCGATGTTCCCAAAACCCGCAGCGGCAAAATCATGCGCCGTCTTTTGCGCGATGTGGCCGAAGGCCGGGCCTTGGGCGACGTGACGACTCTTGCGGATCCGGTTGTGATTGAGAAGTTGAAAGAGAAGTATCAGGAAGCTTAAATGGTTTCATTGTCAGCCCAATGCGCTGAACTCATCAAAGAATCTGATTTTATTGTTGCCTTAACCGGTGCCGGAATCTCGACGAGTGCCGGCATTCCAGATTTCCGAGGGCCGCGAGGGTTGTATGTTACTCGTCAATATGACCCTGACCGCGTTTTCGATATCAATTCTTTTTACCGTGATCCTAAACCGTTTTTTGATTTTGCCCGTGACTTTGTGGGGCTCGAAGAAAGAATCCAGCCGACATTCACCCATCGATTTCTCGCCGAGCTTGAAGAAGCAGGAAAACTCCAAGGCATCATTACGCAAAATATTGATTCGCTACATCAGCGCGCAGGATCTAAAAAAGTTTACGAAATGCACGGAAGTTTTTGGAAAAATTTCTGTCTGAGCTGTCAGGAGGAATTTGATTATTCCGAAATCAAGCAACGAATCCCTCGAGAAAAAGTCCCTGAGTGTGTATGCGGGGGAGTGATCAAGCCAGACATTGTTTTCTTCGGGGAAAATGTGAAATGTTTTTCTGAATCTGCAGCTTTGGCTGAGCAAGCCGATCTATTTTTGATCATTGGCACATCCTGTGTGGTTCATCCTGCGGCAAGTCTGCCTAGCATGGTGAGTGGGAGGATTGTGATTGTCAATCAGACTCCCGTTAATCTTCCACTATTTAATGTTGTCTTGACGAGCTCGAACGACATTGATGCCTTTTTTCAAGAGGTTAATAATTTTCTCAAGAAAGATTTATAAAAAATTAAAATTGTGTTATATAATTTCCTTCATATGAACCACTCCTATTTTTCTTCTTCCATTGGTCGTAAGCAGATTGTTGCGGCTACCGGGCTGATCCTTATCCTTTTTATCCTGGGCCATTTGGCAGGGAACCTTTTTATTTATTTTGGGCCGGAGGCTTTTAATCATTATGCTAAAAAATTGGCTGGCCTGAGGCCATTCTTATACCTTATTGAATTTGGCTTGTTGGGAATATTTCTTATCCATATGTATTTTACCGTTCTGCTGGTTTTGGAAAATATCAAGGCAAGGGGCCAGACGTATCGACTGAAGAAAGACAAAGGAAATCCTGCATGGGCGACCAAATGGATGGCCTATACGGGCACGTTGATCCTTGTTTTTGTGATTTATCACCTTTTGGATTTTACATTCACTGACCATCATGGCCCGCGTAGCATGTTAGTGGATGGCCAAAGTTATGGATTGTATGGAGTTGTTTATAATTCGTTCTTGAATCCATTGCATAGCTTTTTTTATATCATTTGTATGATTGCCGTAGGGACGCATTTATCGCATGGAGTTGAGAGTTTTGTTCAGACATTTGGATTCAATCATCCCAGATATACCCCAAAAATTTTGAAGTTCAGTCAGTGCTTTGCCGTGGTCGTCACGCTAGGATACAGTTCAATACCAATATATATTTTCCTTAAAAATTTTAATATGGCTAGCGGGATCTGCCACTGAGATCAAAAGTTATGCTCGATTCTAAAATTCCAACAGGTCCACTCAAAGACAAATGGACCAACCATAAATTAAAGATGAAGTTGGTTAATCCAGCTAATCGACGGAAATATTCTGTCATTGTCGTTGGGACTGGACTTGCCGGGGCCTCTGCCGCTGCGAGCCTTGCCGAACTCGGTTACCGCGTGAAATCTTTTTGTATCCAAGACAGCCCTCGTCGAGCGCATAGCATTGCCGCGCAAGGCGGAATCAACGCTGCGAAAAATTATCCCAATGACGGAGACAGTGTCAACCGGCTTTTTTACGACACGATCAAAGGCGGAGATTTCCGTTCTCGTGAAGCCAATGTTTATCGTCTCGCTGAAATCAGCAACTCCATCA
>JANLHA010000308.1 GCA_024653845.1 Candidatus Omnitrophota bacterium
GTCCAAAAACTTTAATGTCGACTGAACTTTTACAAAATCTTCTAAAAATTCCTTTGGGCTGCGCAGTTTGTTTTGGATCAGCGGAAGATCCTATGACCAAAGGGCTGAATTGGGGAATTGCGACCCTTTTGATGATCATTGTGATCGTCCTGTCGTTGATCGCCTATTCTCTCTTTAAATTTGCTCAACGTTCTCGATAATTTGAAGGAGGTTGGTTGTGAAGTTTGATTACACGAAATTATTTCCATTGCCCATCAACGCCTCGGCCCATGGCCATGAAATCGATTTTCTGATTTATTTAGTCCATATTTTAATGTTTCTCCTTTTTATAGGATGGGGGATCTATTTTATTTTTGTCCTGATCCGTTTCAATCGCAAAGCCAATCCGAAAGCCAATTATCACGGTGTTCATAATAAAGCTTCAACAGCTATTGAAGCTGGGGTGGTCATTTTTGAGGCGGTCCTTTTGATTGGTTTTTCAATTCCTTTTTGGGTCAAGCAAGTTGATGCTTTGCCTAAGCGACCAGACACGGTTGAAGTTCGCGTTGTTGCGGAACAGTTTGTTTGGAATATCCATTATCCAGGGATGGATGGAGTTTTTGGTAATACGGATATGAAATATTTTGATAAGGTCACCAATCCTTTGGGGATTGATCCTACGGATCCCAACGGGAAAGATGATGTCACGACGATTAACCAGCTCCATTTGCCCATTGGCCGGCCAGCGCTCATTTATCTTTCAAGTAAAGATGTGATTCATAGTTTTTTCCTTCCCATCATGCGTGTCAAACAAGATGCCATTCCTGGAATGGTGATTCCTCTCTGGTTTGTTCCTACCAAAACAGGGCAATCTGAAATTGCTTGTGCTCAACTTTGCGGGTTAGGTCATTATTATATGCGCGGATATTTGACCGTCCATACACCTGAAGAGTATGACGCGTGGATTTCCGAACAATCTCAGAATAAAGACAGTGGAGAAGAGGCAGAAGATGATTTCTGGAGTTGAACCATCCACAGCCCTACCTTGGCAAAAAACTTTTTTGCGTCGGTATTCTAAAATTCTTTGCCTTTTTACTTTATTTTTGATCTTTGCCGGAGGGCAGGTCACGAGTACTGGCTCAGGGCTGTCTGTTCCTGATTGTCCGCTTTCTTATGGCATGGTTTTTCCGCCGATGGTTGGAGGGGTCTTTTATGAACACGGCCATCGGATGGTTGCCACAGCTGTGGGATTTTTGATGCTTTGCTTTGCCATTCTTTTGGCATGCTGGGAAAAGCGGCGATGGGTCAAAAATTTAGGTTTTGTGGCTGTGGGGGCTGTTGTTTTACAAGGCGTGTTAGGAGGAATTACCGTTTTATTTTTCTTGCCCACCGCAGTTTCGGTTTCCCATGCTGTCTTGGCTCAAACATTTTTTGTCCTTACCATCATTTTGGCGTATTCTCAATCAGAAGAACGAATTTCACGCGAACGAATTCTTGAAAACGGAGGAAGCTCTCAGTTTTTATGGTGGATAATCATCTGGATTTTTGTCATTTATGTTCAGCTGGCGTTAGGCGCATTGATGCGTCATACCGAATCCGGATTGGCCATTCCTGATTTCCCAACGATGGGAAACCAATGGCTACCCAAATTTGATGAATCCATGCTTGCCTGGATCAATGATTGGCGATTTGAGAATAATTATGATTTGGTCTCGGTTTTTCAAGTGTTTATTCATTTCCTGCACCGATTAGGAGCGATTGTTCTTTTGCTCGTTTTGATTATTGTTAATGCTGTGGCAGTTCAAAAGATTTCAGAAAATATTAAAAAAACTTTTTCGACTCTGTTAATTTTAGATGGGCTAATTTTTCTTCAAGTTATCTTAGGGATTTCAACTGTTTTAACATTTAAAAACCCAATCATCACGTCTTTGCATGTGATGTTGGGGGCTGGGATTTTGGGATGGAGTACGTTGCTGTTGTTAAGAGCGTCGCCATTGTCTTTTAGGAAACTTAAGAAACAACTTTTTAAATAATGAAAAATACAAATGTGATCCATTATTACCTTGAATTGTGCAAGCCAAGAATTCTCACATTGGTTCTCTTAACAACAGCGTTTGGTTTTTTTCTAGCTGCAGGAGGAAAAATCCCATCTCTTCTTGCGTTGTTTGAGTTGATGATTGGTGTGGCCTGTGTGTGTTCTGGTTCTGCGGTGCTCAATCATTATCTGGAACGCGATATTGATGCCAAAATGGAGAGAACACGTAATCGACCGCTGCCTTTAAAACTCATTCCGGCAAACCATGCTTTATTATTAGGTGTCTATCTTGTTTTGTTGGGGGTTTTATTTTTGTGGTGGAGAATTAATCTTTTAACATCTTTCTTGAGTTTATTGACCTCATTTTTATACATTTTGGTTTATACGCCGATGAAACGAATTTCATGGATCAATACAACGATCGGCGCTATCCCAGGCGCATTGCCTATTGTTGGAGGATGGGCTGCCGCCCGAGGTGAGCTTTCAATTGAAGCGTGGATTTTATTTGCAATCATGTTCATTTGGCAGCATCCGCATTTTTATTCTATTGCCTGGATGTACAAAGAGGATTATGCAAGGGGAGGCTTAAAAATGCTTCCCGTTGTTCACCCGGATGGTCGGAGCACGTTGATACAAATCATTGGGTTCCTTGCACTTCTTTTATTCATCTCAACGATTCCTTCGTATATTGGAATGTCTGGAAAGGTTTATTGGTGGGGAGCCTGGATTCTAGGTTTCTTTTTCTTACAAAAAGGCTTTGAACTTGTTTTTAATCCCTGCCATTTTGCTGCAAGGAATTTATTGAAAGCCTCGGTGCTTTATTTGCCGTTGTTATTTGCTCTCATGATTGTTGACATCACTTTTTAGGAAGTTCCCCTCATGAAACGTTCTTTTATTTTTGCTCTCACACTTTCAGCTTTTCTTGGGTTCATTCTTTTTACAATTTTTTTATTTATCCAATCCCGTCCTGCGCCCAAAAATCTCCCTGTTTTGGGTGAAATTCACGATTTTCAATTGACAGATCAAAATGAAAAGCTGTTTTCTTCTCAACAGTTGCAAGGCAAGGTTTGGGTCGCAGATTTATTTTTTACAACATGTGGGAGTATTTGTCCGTTGATGAACAAAAATATGGCCAAACTTTATCGGTCTTACCAATTGGGAAAAAATGTCGTTTTTGTTTCTATTTCTGTCAATCCTGAACAAGATACGCCAGCGGTTCTTCAACAATACGCCAGAAAATATCAGGGAAATCAAGGGCCATGGTATTTTCTAACCGGTTCTCGTGACGAAATCACCAAGATGGTCGTCAATGATTTCAAATTGGGAACTATAGAAAATCCTATTTTTCACAGTAGTAAATTTATTTTGGTTGATGGTCAGGGGAAAATTCGAGGATACTACGATGGGACATCGGAGCAAGAAATTACTGAACTGTTTAAAGATATCGCGGTTTTAATGAAGAGCCTTTGATATGATCCAATATTACCTCCCGACGATCAACGCCACTTTAAATGGTCTCGCGGCTTTGTTTCTTCTTTTGGGCTGGTTTGCCATTCGACGGAAAGACCAAAGGCTCCACCAGCAATTGATGATTTCTGCGCTCGTTTGTTCAGCTGCTTTTCTTAGCTGTTATCTAACTTATCATTTTTTGATTCATGGGGTCGTGACACGATATCAGGGAGAAGGGCTCAGTCGTATCTTTTATTTCGCAATTCTTTTAACTCATACTCCATTAGCCATGCTCATTGTTCCCTTTGCCTTAATGGCCTTTTGGCATGCTTACCGTCAAGAATTTGACAAGCACACCCGCATCACTCGCTGGCTTTTGCCCGTTTGGATGTATGTCTCGATCACCGGCGTTTTGATTTATCTGATGCTTTACGCCTGGTCATAAGAGAGAGCGTTTCTAATTTCAATTATTCTGAAGACGAGCTAGAAAAATGGATTGGATTTTTTGCAGGATCCATCGCCCCATACGTTTCTCTTTTTCCCAGAAAAAAGAGAATTGTCCGAGCAGCGTTCCAAAGAGCATTAAGAAAAATTGATAGGTAGGAATAAAGAAGAGAGGATAAATTAAGATTTTGACCCAAAGGTGTGTTTGAGGTGTTATTCCAATAACATGAAAGAGGGGTTTGCGACAAACAGAGATCATCATTCCTGCTAAAGAAAAAACCAACATGATGATCCAGAAATCGCGATCACTGGAAATGGCCCACTTCGTTTTTAATCGGTTCTTGAAATTTCTCATCTCATTGTTTCGGGAATATATCATGATAAATGAAAGTCAGAAAATAAATCCCTGCCAGCAAAAGAAGCCCAGCGCTTACCGCTAACACATAAATCATTCTTTTAAATCCGTCAGCTCCCGTATCAAATTTTAAAATCATTCGAAGATTTCTTTTGTGATTTTTCATCATTGTCGTAACAAATATTTTTGAATGATCCATCCGCAAATAAAAAGAAGAATTCCTGTCACCAAAACTTTAGGGCTCATCAGATTGGGAAATTTTCTTAAAAAATCAATGGCAATGATGATCAGCCCTAAAGCTTGCAAGAATTTTGAGAAATGATACATAAAACCTATGCTGGTAACTTCATGCCAACCATCGCTAGGATGTTCTCGGTATTTTTGCGAAAAGACTGATGTTGAATGATCTTCGCATAAATATAATGACAAATGCAAAATGCAAATAAGGTCTGATAACCCCAGCGGGGAAATTTTTCTGTGTCTACAGCGCCGGCTAAGGAAAAAAGTACGATCATCAACAAAATGTTCAAGAGCAAGGGAGGATAAACTTTCCGTTTGATCGCAATTGATTTGTGATGATAAGCGGGATCCTTCTTCTTTTCAAGAGTATATTCTTTAACGCTCACCCCCGTGCCAACGAAGAAAAAAATCACCAATGTCTCCGTTAAGAAATAAAGAATACTTGTGAAGATAATAAAGGTGATTTCTCCAGCTTTAAAAACAGGAAATCCTAAGAAACTTTGGGAAAAGGCAATCAGTATCGTCGCGAAAGAAAGAAGACTTAAGATATAACAGAGATTCATGAAAAACCACATAGTCTTCTAACTTTTTCAGGCAAAAAATCTTCGCTTTTCTAAAAATAATTTTAAGGTTACGAAGGTTTCTTTGCTAAGGGTTCTTTTTTATCAGTGATGGTCGGAAGTGTTTTTGATTTTTCAGCATTTAACTGAATATAAGACTTCCATTTCTCGGGAACATCATCTTCGGTATAAATCGCTTGAACGGGGCACTCAGGAATGCAAGCTCCGCAATCGATACAAACTTCCGGATCAATGACGAGCATTTCAGCATCCTCATGAAAGCAATCTACGGGACAAACCGTCACACAGTCGGTATATTTGCATTTGATGCATGGTTCGGTAACAACGTGAGCCATGGAAATCCTCCTCGTCTGAAAAAGGTTAAAAGTTTATAACAATCTATCAAAGAGATGCAATCCTGTCAAATATTTAAAGAAGTTTGACGTCGCAAAACTCATTAGATATAATAACTCTCTTTATCAGCCACCCTTGGTTCAAAATAATCGACTAAGATGCAGGAGTCCAATTATGAAAAAAGTAGCGTTATCGCAGCAGGCTAAAAAAACCATCACAACATCGTTGGGGTCTGTAACGATGTTTCAATTATCCAAATTAACCAAGCTCAAATTGCCAGACCCTGCCCGATTGCCATTTTCAATTAAAGTCCTTTTAGAAAGTGCTTTGCGCAATTGCGATGGGTACCAAGTCACCGATGAGGATATCCAAAGGATTGCTGCGTGGAAACCTAAAAATCTTCCTATCACTGAAATTGCTTTTAAACCTGCACGGGTGATTTTACAAGATTTCACCGGCGTGCCTTGTGTGGTTGATTTGGCTGCGATGCGTTCAGCGATGAAACGTTTAGGCGGCGATGATCGAAAGATCAATCCGCAAGTTCCTTGCGATTTGGTCATTGACCATTCTGTACAGGTGGATGCCTTTGGTTCTCGAGGGGCGTTTCAAATCAACATCACGAAAGAATTTGGGCGTAATCGCGAGCGCTATGAGTTTTTAAAATGGGGACAAAATGCCCTCAAGAATTTTCGGGTCGTTCCGCCAGGAACAGGAATTGTTCATCAAGTCAATTTGGAATATTTAGCCCATGGTGTCATTCTCGGGAAACAGGGACGATCAACGGTCGCTTATCCGGACAGTTTGGTCGGAACAGATAGCCATACGACAATGATCAATGGCTTAGGAATTGTCGGATGGGGTGTTGGCGGGATTGAAGCCGAAGCGGTCATGTTAGGGGAACCGATTTATATGCTTCTTCCGGAAGTGGTGGGATTCAAATTGAAGGGGCAATTGCGTGAAGGGGTCACCGCAACGGATCTCGTTTTGACAGTCACTCAACTTTTGCGCAAACACGGTGTCGTGGGTAAATTTGTGGAATTTTTTGGTGATGGGATGCAGCACTTGAGTCTTCCAGACCGTGCCACCATTTCGAACATGGCACCAGAATATGGCGCAACCATTGGACTTTTCCCGGTTGATGAAGAAACATTGCGTTATTACAAGATGACTGGACGCTCGGCGAAACAAATTGATTTGATTGAACGATACATGAAAGCCCAGGGAATGTTTTATCGTCCCCAAGATCCTGATCCACTTTTTAGTGATGTTCTGGAGTTGGATTTGGCCCAAGTGACTCCAAGTTTGGCAGGTCCTAAGCGTCCACAAGACCGTGTTTCGCTTGATGAGATGAAATCGAAGTTTCGTACCGCACTCACAGCGCCAGTGCAAGAGCGTGGATTTGGTTTGTCGATGGAAGCGGTTAAAAATACAAGTCTGATCAGCAATGGTGAACACACTTTAATCAGCCATGGTGCTGTCGTCATCGCTGCCATTACCAGCTGTACGAACACATCTAATCCGTCGGTTTTGATCGCTGCGGCGTTACTCGCGAAGAAGGCTGTCAGCTTGGGATTGAAAGTGCCTTCCTATGTGAAAACCAGTTTTGCGCCAGGATCACAAGTTGTTGAAGAATATCTCAAAGGTGCCAAGCTTTTACCTTCTTTAGAAAAATTGGGATTTCATATCATTGGATATGGTTGCACGACTTGCATTGGTAACAGTGGTCCCTTGCCAGAACATGTGGCTAAGGCAATTGAAGCCAAAGACCTTGTTGCTGCCAGCGTTTTGAGTGGGAACCGAAATTTTGAAGGCCGGATCAATCCATTGACTCGTGCCAACTATTTGGCGAGTCCGCCGCTGGTGGTTGCCTATGCTTTGGCAGGAACGGTTGATATTGATCTTGTTAAAGAACCTATCGGGCAAAGCAAAGATGGTCGAAAAATTTATCTCAAAGACATTTGGCCCACTCAACACGAAATCAATTCTTTGACGAAAAAATTTGTGACTGCAAAAGCGTTTCGTGAACGATATAAGAGTGTGAGCAAGGGAACCAAAGATTGGAACGCAATCAAATCCAAGAAGTCAGACCTCTTTGAATGGGATTTTAAGAGCACCTATATTCAAGAACCTCCATTTTTTGTGGATATGAAGTCAGAACCGGAGGCTATTCGTCCCATCCAGAAAGCACGTGTGCTGGTGATGGTCGGGGATTCTGTGACAACAGATCACATTTCTCCTGCCGGAGACATTGCCGCAAACAGTCCAGCCGGAATCTATCTTCTTGAACAAAAGGTGGCTAAAGAAGATTTTAATAGTTATGGCGCTCGTCGGGGAAATGACCGAGTGATGACGAGGGGAACGTTTGCCAATATTCGCTTGCGCAATCAATTGGTCCCAGGAGCGGAAGGTTCTTGGACGCTCTATTTTCCTAAACAAGAAAAAATGAGTATTTATGATGCCTCTGAGCGTTATAAAAAAGATGGGACTCCTTTAATGGTCCTTGCCGGGAAGGAATATGGGACGGGTTCAAGTCGGGACTGGGCGGCGAAAGGGGCAGCCCTTTTAGGTGTACGTGTTGTCTTGGCTGAAAGTTTCGAGCGAATTCATCGTAGCAACTTGGCAGGGATGGGAGTTCTTCCTTTGGAATTTAAAAGTGGAGAGACTCGAGAATTGTTAGGCCTCAAAGGCGATGAAGTTTATGATTTTATCGGAATTGATGAAAATCTCAAACCTCGACAAGATATTAAGGTGATCGCCACAGCCGCGGATGGATCTAAAAAAGAGTTCATTGCTGTCTGCCGTTTAGACACACCCGTCGAGATTGACTATTTTAAGAACGGTGGTATACTGCAGACTGTTTTAAGAAAATTATTAAAGAAATAAACATTGAGCATTGTGACAACTCCTTCGTTCACACGAACACCGTCTTTACTAGAATTGAAAACCTGTTTGAAGACGGTGTCCGGAGTTCACTAGGAATTGTCACAATGCTCAACTGATAATCAAAAGTTTAAATCAAAAACATCTTATGCCAAAAACACTCTACGACAAAATTTGGGAATCTCATCTGATTCACGAGAAATCTGGTGAAACGTCGATCATTTATGTTGATCGCCATTTGGTTCATGAAGTCACGAGCCCTCAGGCGTTTGAAGGGCTTCGCTTGACCAATCGTCAAGTTCGCTGCCCGCACAAAACGTTTG
>JANLHA010000311.1 GCA_024653845.1 Candidatus Omnitrophota bacterium
GGACCAGGTGACCAATGGGGTTGCGGTGCGGATGGCGGTTCTGTATTTGGTTGCTGGGGCTAAAACTTAAATTTTAAAAGGAAGATTTTATGAAATTGCTTATTAAAAATGCAACAATCGTCAATGCTGATCAAATGGCTAAAAAGCCGCAGGATATTCTTCTTGATGGAGGAAAAATTGTTCAGATCGCCTCCTCGATTGACTCTGACGGAAAAAAAGTTTTTGATGCGAAGGGTAAGCTGGTTTTGCCAGGATTGATTGATCTTCATGTCCATTTGCGCCAGCCTGGCCGTGAAGATAAAGAAACCATTGAAACCGGTTCTCGTGCGGCGGCCAAGGGCGGATTTACGACGATCATGTGTATGCCCAATACCACTCCAGTTGTGGACAATGCGCAGATTGTGGATTCGATCATCAAAGAAGCTCAACGGGTTGGATTGACTCGAGTGATTCCCGTCGGTGCGATCACCAAGGGACAGAATGGTCAGGAATTGACGGATATGTTTGAGCTGAAAGAGGCGGGATGTTTGGCGTTATCCGATGACGGGAAGTGTGTGGCGAACAGTCAGGTGATGAGATTGGCTTTGGAATATGCGAAGATGGCTGGGGTTTTGTTGATTCAGCATTGTCAGGACCATTGCCTGACCCGAGGGGGAGTGATGAACGAGGGGTATTATTCCACTCTTTTGGGTATGAGGGGGGATCCTGGTGTTGCGGAGACGGTGATCGTTGGGCGAGATATCGAGCTGGCCAATTATTTAGGAACACGCGTGCATTTTGCGCATATGAGTTTGAGGCGTTCGGTGGAGTTGATTCGTTTCGCCAAGTCTCAGGGGATCGCGGTCACCGCCGAGGTTTGCCCTCATCATTTTACGCTAACCGATGAAGCCACCAAAGATTTTGATCCAAATACCAAAATGAATCCTCCTTTGAGAACCAATGAAGATGTGGAAGCCTTGAAAGAAGGGCTTCAGGACGGAACGATTGATTGCATTGTGACCGATCATGCTCCGCACACTCAGGAAGATAAAGAGGTTGGATTTGAAGGCGCGCCCTTTGGTATCATTGGCCTCGAAACATCGGTCGGTCTAACGATCACCGAATTGGTTGATCGTAAAATTTTGAGTTTTCCGCAGATGGTGGAAAAAATGTCGACGGCGCCAGCTAGAATCACGGGGTTATCCAGTAAGGGTGTGATCGCAGAAAAGTATGATGCAGATTTGACCATCATTGATCCCGACGAGGAATGGGTTTTTGAGAAAGAATCGATTGTTTCCAAGTCTAAAAATTCGCCTTTTATTGGTCGTAAATTCAAGGGTCGTGTCAAAGCAACAATTTTTGAAGGCCGCGTGGTATATCAAGATTAGATTTTTCTAATCTAGGGGCTAGATGTGGTAGTTTTCCACATTTTGTGTACAAGATGTGGAAAAGTTGGCATGTGGTTCAATCTGCCCATAAAGTACGAATTATTTAATAATAAGTGGGTTGTTTTATTGGAATAATGGCAATTATTTTGGACATAGTGGATTGAATTATTATATGAAAAAGAAACTTAAAGCTGTCAAAAAGAGCTTTCAAAAAATTACTGTCTCCGTGATTGGGGGACATGCGATAAATGGAGAAGTGGAGTATATAGCCCATGATGTTGGCAAAATAATTGCAAAAATGGGTTGCGTTCTTGTTTGTGGAGGGCTTGATGGAGCTATGATGGCGGCAGCTCGCGGCGCCAAAGAAGCAAAAGGCTTAACCATTGGGCTTTTACCTGGCAAAGATAAGACAGACGCCAATCCCTATATTGATATCGCGCTTCCCACGTCAATCGGGTTTGCACGCAATGCCATTGTGGCCTGTTCCGCAGATGTGATTGTAGCCCTCCCTGGAAGCTATGGGACGACTTCGGAGATTTGTTATGGCATGGTTTTTAATCGCCCGGTTTTGGATTTGGGAGGGTCGAAGATCAAAGGAACGATTCCGGTAAAAAACATTAAAGACCTTC
>JANLHA010000313.1 GCA_024653845.1 Candidatus Omnitrophota bacterium
GTAAATTTTATTTTGAATGAGTTGCAAATCCATCATCGTTGTTTCTTATCAAGGTTTTTTATTTTTCCATATTCACTGGTCGGCTCGCTGGCCATTTGATGTTGGGATATTGCTAATTCGTACATCACAATAAGTTTTGAGTTCTTCGAGAGAGAGATTGCGGATGTCTGTTTTCATAGAAGGAACACTCACTGCGAGGGAAACTAAGGCTTCTCGACCGGCGGCTCAACAAACTTACCGATTTGGCGGAATTTTTGATAACGATTCTCTAAGAGTTCTTTTTTCGATAACGCCGAAAGCTCCTTGATCGCCTTATTGATCAACTTCTTCAAATGATTTGCAACCGCTTCGGGGTTGCGGTGGGCCCCACCTGGCGGTTCAGGAACAATGTCATCGACAATTCCAAACTTCAAAAGATGTTCCGATGTCAATTTGAGAGCCTGGGCGGCATCCGGCGCTTTGACGCTGTTACGCCAAAGAATGGACGCACAGCCTTCCGGCGAAATGACTGAATAGTAGGCATTCTGCAAAATGAACACACGATCGGCAATTCCCACACCCAACGCTCCACCGCTTCCTCCCTCGCCAATCACCGCGGCGACAATGGGAGTCGTGATTCCGACCATGTCTCGCAAATTGGAAGCAATGGCTTGCGCCTGACCTCGCTCTTCTGCGCCGACTCCCGGATAAGCTCCCGGAGTATCAATTAATATCACAATGGGAAGATGAAATTTTTCCGCCATCCTCATCAATCGAATGGCTTTGCGATACCCTTCGGGGTGGGCGCATCCAAAATTACGTTTGATATTTTCTTTGGTGTCTCGTCCCTTCTGATGCCCCATGATCACAACCTTGTATCCATTGATTTTCGCCAATCCTCCGACGAAAGCAAAGTCGTCCGCGAACAAACGGTCGCCATGCAATTCCACAAAGTCCGACGTCATTAGGTGAATATAGTCCAACGTATAGGGCCTTGCCGGATGTCGCGCCAACTGCACGCGCTGCCAGTCCGTCAATTTTCCGTAAATTTCGTCCTTCATCTTATCGAGCTTTTGTTCTAAACGCTTGACCTCGGGTTCAAGATCAATTTTTTTGTCTGAACCAAAATTTTTCAACTCTTCAATTTTGGCTTCAAGCTCGAGAATCGGTTTTTCAAAATCCAATCCACCAATAGCAACCATGCTCAAATCTCCTTAATCGACAATTGTGACTTTCGTTCCTTCGGGAACAATGCTATAAAGTTCTTCAGCTTCTTCATTGCGCATCCGAACACAACCCGCGGTCACCTGCTGGCCAATAGCATCGGGCTCAACGGTTCCATGAATCCCATATCCCGGCAAGTCAAACCCCATCCACCGCGTCCCCAAAACGTTCTCAGGGCTTTCGGGCGGGACCACAATCCCCTTGTTAAACCAGACCGGATTCGGAAGCTTGGATGTGATCTTAAATTGCCCCACCGGTGTACTATTATTTTCTCCCGTCGAGACTCGATAGACTTTAACAACATCTGTACCGTCTCTGAGAATCAAAATATTCTGGGATTTATCAACGTAAACGCTAAACGTTCCATTCCATATTCGCAATTTTTGTCCCAATCGAATGACGTCACTTTTGAGATTATTACTTTTTTTAATAAGATCGACGGTGGTGTTGTATTTTTTAGCAATCTTGCCTAGCGTATCACCGCTGACCACTTGATGAACCACCGTTTTCCCAGGGACTTCCGCGTTCGAAAGCAACAACGTCATGTTCACATCTTCCAATTCTCTCTGGATGGCTGCAACATTATCAGCGTCAGGATGATTGATCAAAATTTCTTGATAAGCTTCTTTGGCTTTGACCAAATTCCGTCCACGCTTGTAGTCATTGGCTTTCTGATAAAGCTCTTTGACCGCTGCTGACGATGCGCTTTCAGCTTGAGGAAGGGTTTTGGTTCCTCGAGGATAAAACATCCAAACCCCCGCAATTCCAATGACAATGGCTCCAACAATCAAAACTTTCTTATTCACCTGACATCCTCCTTCGTCTCGAGATCATCTCTAAGACGTAAAATGGTCAATTAGGAAGGCATCCATAAGCGGTCAAGAACAATGGCCAATGAAGAACCCAGCAACGCTCCTACAAAAACTTGAATAGGCGTATGCCCAATGAGTTCTCGAAGTCGGTCCGCTTCGATTTTTCCTTTCCAATAAATATCGTCCAAAATCTTATTCAAAATTTCCGCCTGTTGACCCGTTTGACGTCGGACACCCTGAGCGTCAAACATCGTCACGAGCGCAAATGATGCGGACATGGCAAATGCCACAGAATCAAATCCGATCTGAAGACCGCAAGCGGTCGCTAATGCCGCAACGCCGGCGGCATGGCTCGACGGCATTCCTCCTGAGCCAATGAACCAGCGGAAGTTGAAACGCCTCTCCTCAACAACACCAATGATCACCTTTAACAGTTGAGCCACAGCCCAACCGGACAGGGTGATCATCAGGATTTTATTATGAATAATCGTAATGAAAACATTTTCAGTCATAGAAATTGACGCCGCGGGGCTTGTATGATAGGTTATATTATAAGTTTTACCCCCCAAAAAGCAAGATTTTTCCCCGATTCTCCCTTTGCATTTCCCCCAACAAGTTCATTATGTTAGCCAAAACTTATTCATACGGAATTATCGGATTAGACGCCTATCCCATCTGCATTGAAGTGGATGTCTCATCGGGACTACCCACCACGGTGATCGTAGGGCTTCCTGACAATGCGGTCAGAGAAAGCAAGGAACGCGTTCGCACCGCCATCAAAAATAGCGGATATGATTATCCGTTAGGACGAATCACCATCAATCTCTCGCCTGCGGACGTTAAGAAAGAAGGACCTTCTTTCGATTTGGCCATGGCCATAGGCATTTTGGCGGCGACTGAACAAATTCCCCTCTTGCATCTTTCTCGATTCGTCTTTTTAGGAGAACTTTCTCTGGATGGCAACATCCGTGCAATTCCCGGAGTTTTGCCTATTGCCATGTCCATCGACCAAGATTTTTCTGGTCTCATCGTCGCCGAGAACAATGCAAAAGAAGCCTGTCTTTCCCGTCGCTTGAACATATTTGCCGCAAAATCCTTAAAAGAGGTTGTTTATCTCATGAGTCAGGCCGAAATGCCGCTACCTTCTTATACGCCAATACAAGCTCCCAACAAAAAGACATCCGACCCCATGATTGATTTCTCCGACGTCAAAGGACAAAACAGCGTCAAAAGAGGGTTAGAAATTGCGGCTTCGGGTGGACACAATGTACTTTTGATCGGCCCGCCTGGAAGCGGCAAAACCATGCTCGCCCGACGGGTGACCACCATTCTTCCCTCCATGACATTGGAAGAATCCATCGAGTTGACCAAAATTCATTCGGTGATGGGCCTCATCTTACCAGAACAGGGGTTGCTCCAAGACCGCCCTTTTCGCTCTCCTCACCACAGCGCTTCAAGTGTCGCTCTCGTCGGAGGAGGATCAATTCCCAAGCCTGGCGAAGTCACTTTAAGCCATCATGGAGTCCTTTTCTTAGATGAGCTTCCCGAATTTAGCCGTTTTGCCTTAGAGTCCTTGCGCCAGCCGCTAGAAGATCATTGCGTGACGGTTGCACGCGCGTCTCGAACTTTGAATTTCCCTTCTCAGTTCATGTTAGTTGCGGCAATGAACCCATGTCCCTGCGGATGGGCGAATGATCCTCGTCGCAGGTGCAAATGCAATCAAGAACAAATCCAGCGATACGTGTCGAAAATTTCCGGACCCCTCCTAGACAGGATCGACATTCACCTCGAAGTGCCTTCACTCATGTCTTCACAACTGCTCAATCATACTCCCAGTGAAAATTCTTCCCAAATCCGAGAACGTACCTGCCAAGGACGTCGTGTCCAACAAGAGCGTTTTAGCGGCACCTCGATTGTCGCCAATGCCCAAATGAATCCTCGACAGATCAAATCTTTTTGTCGACTCAACCCTGAAGGTCAAGAGTTGATCAAAAAAGCAATTGAAGAACTCCATTTATCCGCTCGAGCTTATGACAAAATCTTGAGAGTGGCCAGAACCATTGCAGATTTGGCGGAAGAAGAGAACATCGGCGCTGATCACATCAGCGAGGCGATCCAATATCGTTTTTTGGATCGACAGAAATGATTCAGAAACCTTAAAAAACCTTAAGCCCCATCTCCCACTTTCCAATTTTGAGATTCGGGCTTGAAAACCCAATCAAAATTGGCAACTCCTAAGGGCACATAAGGACCGGCGAATTTGATTTCGCCATCTTTTTTATTAATCACGACAAGGTATTCCCAAAAAGACTGATTAAAATCTTTGTTAGCAAATCCTACAAACCAATAATCCGGATAGTCATGCACCAAGACGGTGCTGATGACTTGGCCGGAATTGAGATAATACTGTTTCTGAAATTCAGTATCGATCAATTGCTTTTGAGCAATGGTTTTGGCTTCCCATCCGTCAACACCATCGGCAAGATTGATCGCTTGATAAGCTTTCTGAACATTACCTGCGCTGGCACATCCCATCATCATCAAAGAAAAAATGAGTAGAGTTGTTTTTTTCATTTCACAATCCTTTCTTTCTATTCTCTTCTCGACAAATCAATAAGAGAATCCATGCCAGCGTGGCTGGCAGTGCACCAAAGAGAAACATGACAGCGGGGAAAAACGGTCCTAGAGAAAGGTCCATCGCCGGAGCAAAGCTCACATACCAATAATAAAACATCCCCAATGTTAAAACGGGAAATATCCCGTAAAAAAGAATTCCTCGGCAACTCAACTTGATTGGAATCAAAAGGACCAATGAATAAAAAATGTACGGGGAGGCTTCTCCCCAGCGCTCCGCTCTCGAGAAGTCTCCTTCTCCAAAACTGATGAAATTCGGCTGCAGAATGCTCAAAAAATTGATGAACAATGAAGATAACGCGAAAAAAAGAACATAGGCTCGAAGAAGAATAGAGAATTTTGTCTTAGGGAAATCTTGCCCAAATAAACGCACCTGTTGTTGAACAGATGTTCCTTCCCGAAGATGACCGGCTTCTGTTTTTTTCTTTCCCTTCTCCAGATACTCGTCCTGACCCGCCAGACATCGTTGATAATATTCCAACTGACTGCGAGCTGGGGCCTGACGAGGATCTTGGGGGTTGCTGTCCATCAACGCTTGCAGCGTCGCTTTTATCAAAGGATCTTGTTGAATAACAGTTTCATATTCGTCAGAAAATGCTATCGAAAGTCCCCGATCATAAACCTCTTGCGCAGAGATTTCTTGATTGAGATACGCAGTTAATAGACTTAATAGCAGTTGGCGAGTGAGTGGCATTTTAAAAGAAAAGGCAATTCCCAAAATTGAGAATTGCCTTAAAAAATCGTCAATCCATATGGATACCTAAGTTAGTTCTTCGAACCGACATCATCAAACTCAGTCAACACTTCTGTTAATTGCTTCTCGAGTTCTTTGATTTGTTCATCCTTCTCCATCATGATCCCGTCAACGGTTTGTAACCTTTGTTGGGTTTCTTGCAAACGTGATTCAAGTTCATTGTAATCATCGCTGATCTCAGCTAAAGAAAATTCACGCTCTTGCAATTTGCTGTTCATCTCATTGAGTTGAGCTTGCAAAGCAGCCACACGAGCATCATCCGCTTGCGGACTCTTTTTCTCGGCAAGAATCAATTTCCTCTTCAAGTCGCCAATCAATTTGTCCTGGCGCTTGATAAATTCTGTTTTGTCTTGGAGAGGAGTTTGGGCAATTCTTGTCGCGTTTTGTTCTCTCAAATAACCAACTTCTTTTTCCAAAGCTTGAATCGTGGCTCTGAGTTTGCCAATTTCAGCTTCTTGTTCGGGAAGATATCCACCTTGCTTGCCAAGCAAGCGAAATTCAGCAAAACGCAAGCGATCTTCCATAAAACTATATTGCGATTCCTTCTTTCGGACCTCTTCCTTAAGACTCGCCATTGCTTTTTCATGATCACGACGAAGATTTGCAATGCGCTTGGTATAAACTTCCAACTCTTCCTGAGCGGCAGCCAATTTTTTCTCATAATCGGCGTTGCTATTACGCAAATCGTTCTGAGTAATTTTCAAATCTTTCTTCAAGATAGCAATCTCTCGGTCCCTTTCTTTCAAAGACCCTGCCTTCTGAGCGAGTTTTTCTTTGAGCTGTTGAAAATCAGAAGTAAGCCGCGTGATCCGCTCCACTTTTTCTTTAGAATCTTTTTCCAATTTTGTGACACGCTCCAAACTGGCTTTGGCTTCTTCATTTTTAGCGCTGAGAGATTTCTCCACTTCCTTAAATTGAGCCTCTTTTTGATTCAGCGTCGAGATTTTTGTCTCTAAACTCTTTTGCAACTCTTCCACGTTTTTCTTCAAGACCGTATTTTCTTTGTTTTTCTCCTGAGCGGCCTTCTCGATCGCCTGGACCATGATTTGCGTCTTCTGCTCTTTGGTCTTCAATTCATTCTGGACTTGCTGAAATTCCTGACGAAGCATCTTATGCTGTTCATCTTTGATGGCAATTTCTTGACGTAAACGTTTCTTGTCTTCAGAAAGGAGTTGATTCATGTAGTTTTGTTGAGCATTATCACGTTCCAAAACACGGATTTGTCGTTGGTAATTGGCAGCGTCTCCAGACATCTGTGCATCAAAAACCCCGGCGATCTGACGGTCATGCGACTGTTCCAAGACGCCCAATTTCTTAAGATATTCTTTCGCTAACTCATTATTGGGATCAATTTGAATGGCTTTTTGAAATTCCTGAATGGCTTTGGAATATTGACCTTCCTCGTAATACTGCTGAGCGGTTTCAGCCGTTTGTTGAGCGGCTAAACCAATTTTATCATCTTGCTGATCAGCAACTTGAATTTCTTGATCTTCGGCAAATGAAGCGCTGGGAAGAATTGAATAGGAATTGAGCAGGAAGGCCAGAATCAAAACTGCAAACTTTATTCTACGCATAACTTCGTTTACCCCCTCTTGAGAGTTTTTCCCTTTTCCAATAAAAATCTTCTGATGAGGTTTACAGTATAACATCGGCCATAAAACTGGTCAAGGAGCTTTCCTTATGATATAACTATGCAAACGTCAAAACCCTAAAAATATTCCCCATCTTTATGGAAACCGCAACCCCCATGCTTGCGCAGTATCAAGTCATCAAATCCCAACACAGGGACTGCATCCTTTTTTTTCGCTTAGGCGATTTTTATGAAATGTTTTATGAAGATGCCAAGGTTGCCTCCCAAATCTTAGATCTGGTTTTAACCGCCCGCGGTAAAGGAAGTGCTAATCCAACGCCGATGTGCGGAATTCCCTATCATTCTGCAGAAGGTTACATTCATAAACTCATCAAAGCTGGGCTGAAAGTTGCGATTTGTGAACAACTTGAAGATCCCACAGTAGCCAAAGGCATTGTCAAACGCGATGTCATTCGAGTCATCACCTCCGGCACTTATCTTGACGACAATTCTACAGATGCGCGTTATCTTTTATGTTTGAATTTCCAGGAATCTTGGATCGGGATGGCATTGATCGATCCAACTAACGGAACGATTCACACCAACCAATATCAAGGCCCTTCGCAAGTGATCGAAATCATTTCCAAGCTTCCCATTCAAGAATGCGTTTTTCCAGTCAGCCAACATGATCAAATCAAAGCCCTTTTTGAGCATCCTCTTCTGCGCATCAAGAATATCATGATGAGCCCTCATGAAGACTGGTGTTTTAATCCTGAAATCGCGCAAAAAACTCTCTCGGAACATTTCAAAGTCCACAATTTGAGCGGATTTGGCATCGATGGCTTGTCGACGGCAATTGCGTGCGCGGGTGGACTCTTGGAATATTTGCGACAGATGAACAAACAACCCTTACGCCATATTGATCGGGTCTCTCTTTATACCGACAGCGAGTATGTTTATATTTCGCCGGCAGCCAATTATGGGCTGGAGCTAGAAAATCTTTTCAAAATGATCAATCGCGCGCCGATGGGAACCGTAACCGCGATGGGAAAACGCCTGCTGCAATATTGGCTGTATCATCCGCTGCGTCGGCCAGCGACGATCTTACAACGTCAAGCGGCTGTGCGCCTTTTGAAAGATGAAACAGAATTGCTCAAAGACTTGCGAAAGATTCTGAGCCAAATCCCGGACATCGAAAAATGTTTGTCCAAACTCAGTTGTGGGTACTGTCAAGCCAAGGACCTTTTGGGAATTCGTAATGCTTTAACCCTTATTCCTGACTTGCAAAGATTCCTCCAGTCGCTCATCGATAAAAATCGACTTTTCACCTTGAGCGACATCCCAAATTTGCGTGCGCTTTTGGAACAGGCCATCAATCCAGATATGCCGCTAGCCAACTCCGAAGGCAAAGTGATCAAAAAAGGATTTCATTCCGAACTGGATGCCTTGCGCGACATTCAAGAAAATGGTCGGCAATGGCTGCAGCGTTTTCAAGAACAAGAAATCCGTCGCAGCGGGATCAACTCTCTTAAGGTGGGATACAATCGGGTCTTTGGTTACTACATCGAAATCACCAAGACGAACCTTGCTCTCGCGCCACAAGACTATATTCGCAAACAAACCCTGGCTAATGGCGAACGCTTCATCACGCAAGAATTGAAAGAATACGAAGAAAAAATCCTAACCGCCCAAGAAAAAATTTCCAGAATCGAAGAAACGCTGGTGCGCCAACTCCAAGAAGAAATTTTGAATCACTCGTCGGTGCTCCATGACTTTAGTCAAGCTGTAGCCACTATTGATGTTCTCTGTTCTCTGGCATGTCTGGCCCAACAAGATCA
>JANLHA010000314.1 GCA_024653845.1 Candidatus Omnitrophota bacterium
GAAGGGCAAGTTAGAAGGATGTCAACAGCTCATTGAAGATCGGGAAGTTTTGCAGGGGAAAATTTCCTCGACCCATTCAGAAATTCAGCGTTTGTATGAAAAGAATAATCATTTTGAAGAAGGGTTGCGGGGGATTATTTTAAAGATCGACGAAGTGCAAAAAGCTTTTGACGAAAGACAACAAAAAGCTGTCGAGGATTCTCAGAAAACGCATCAATGGATCGAACAGTTGCAGCAAGAGAAGCAAGCTCTTCTCCAGGAAGCATCGAAGGCCAATCTGGCTGTTCAATTAGAGTCAGAAATCCAGCGGCTTACCCAAGAGCAAGAAGAACGTCTTCGTCAGGCGCGTGAAGGTTCGGAAAAATTTGAACAAGAGGTTAAAGATTTGCAGGCCCAGCTGCAACAGGATCAAGAAAGGATCGCGGGCTTAGAAAATGATTTGGCTGCTTCGCGAGAAGAAAGTGTGAGGTTAAAAGGTGTTCTGGAAAAGTTGGAAGAAGAGAAAAGTTCTCTTGAGACAAAAGTTCAGTCAAGTATGCCTATAGACACCTTAGAAATTGAGCGTCGACAATGGCAAGAAAAGTATGATGCCTTAGATAAAGAATTACAGGAATTGAGGACGGCCAATGAAGAATTTAAAGAGCGTCAAGAAATCTTGCAATTTGAGCTTTCGAAAAATTATGCCCGGACGTTATTGTTAGAAAAAGTTTTGAAAGAAGGAGCGGTGGGAGATGCTAAAAGCAATGGATAAGATTCCCTTTTTTGTTTTACTTGCCCTCTGTTTAGGCGCAGGATGTTCTCATGTGAAAGAAACTTCCCAGTACGTCATGGATGTTCCCAAGACGATTTGGGGATCATCGACCAGGGCTTTGGACAAGGCCAGAGAAACAGGGGATAAGAAAACGTATTATTGTAATATTGATGCTTGCTTTGATGCTGTCTTGGAAGTGACGGAAAATTATGTGGAACCTGAGCCTATCAAGGATGAAGAATCGAGCGGGTATTTTGGTGTCGGAGGGGAGCATAATGAAGATAAGAATCCTTTGAAAAATACCCAAGATGAGACCGTGATAGCGGAGGAAGAGGATATCGACCGGGGTTTGGTCAGCGATACAGAAAAGAATCAGGGGCGCTTTGATTTGTTTTTGAAGAATCGAAAAAAGCATGAAATTGTTGTCATGGGCGTTCCAACAAGTGTTGACACCACAGAAGTGGGAATTTTTTTTACAGAGATTGAGCCGGGAATTGTAAGGGTCGATGTTTCGTCGTTGAGTAGCAATGCTAAATTCCGGGTTTCGGAAGTCATTTTCCCTTTGCTGGGAGAGAAATTCTCAGAGTGGAAGGAAGAAGCAAGAGTCAGTGAAGAGGAGACTTCTCAGCAGCCATGATCGAACACGAGATGCTATTTTTAGGTCTTCTCATGGAAGGCCCCAAACATGGATATGAAATCAAGCTCAAGCTTGAGGAAGAGCTAGGGCCCTTTTTGGGCTTGAGGATCAAGTCCATCTACTATCCTCTGAAGAAAATGGAGCAGTTGAAGCTCATTAAAAAGGACGTGGGCCGGGAAGGCAAGTGGCCAGAAAAATTTGTCTATACCATCACTCCGAAAGGAAAGAAGATCTTTAATCATTTGATTACAGAGAGCTTCCTTTCCATTGAACGCCCATTTTTCAATATTGATCTTTCCTTGTATTTTC
>JANLHA010000316.1 GCA_024653845.1 Candidatus Omnitrophota bacterium
CTCATGAATCGGTTCCCGTTGGAAGCCCTCAGCAAAACAAAGGTGTGCGTTCGTGGGGCCAACGACGACCATTTGATTTCAAGCCCAAAACGCACATCGAATTGGCGGAATCGCTTGACATCATCGATTTCAAGCGCGCAACGAAACTGAGTGGTTCAAATTTTATTCTCTACAAAGATGCGGGAGCTCGCCTGGAACGCGCGTTGTATAATTTCATGTTGGACCTTCATACGTCAGAGCATGGGTACCGAGAAATGTTCCCGCCGTTTTTAGTGAACGCCGCTTCGATGACGGGAACCGGCCAATTGCCAAAAATGAAAGAAGACATGTATCGTGTGGAAGGAGAGGATTTGTATCTTATCCCGACGGCAGAGGTCCCGATCACCAATATCCATCGAGACGAAATTTTGAAAGAAGAAGAGCTGCCATTGTATTATACGGCTTATACGGCATGTTTCCGACGAGAAGCAGGATCGTATGGCAAAGACACTCGTGGGCTAGTCCGCGTTCATCAATTTGATAAGGTCGAGTTGGTTAAATTTGTGAAGCCTGAAGGTTCTTATGAGGAATTGGAAAGCCTGGTGCGAAACGCCGAGACCGTTTTGCAAAAATTAGATTTGCCTTATCGAGTTGTTTTGTTGGCCAGTGGAGATTTGAGTTTTGCTTCAACCAAATGTTATGATTTTGAGGCTTATGCCCCAGGGCTCGACAGCTGGTTGGAAGTTTCGAGTTGCTCGAATTTTGAAGATTTCCAGGCTCGCCGGGCATCGATTCGCTTTAAAGGAAAAGACATGAAGAAGCCGGCATTTGTTCATACGTTGAATGGCTCTGGACTAGCCTTAGCGCGAACCATGGTTGCGATTTTAGAAAATTATCAGACCCCTGAAGGAGAAATCGTTATCCCGACGGTTTTACGACCTTACATGGGGGGAGTGGAAAAAATTATTAAGAGAGTAGGAACTTAATGAGGGGGGAAACATGAAAGAAGGTTTGATTAATGTTTTCAAATTTATCCTCGCAGTTGCATTGTTGCCCGTGGTCATCGCGGTAACCTGTGGATTTTTTAACGAGCTCCCAGCGTTACAAAACTTTGAGCATTTTTTTCAAGCCGGATTGATTGCGTATGTGATTATTCACCTTTTTGTTTTTACACCGGAGTCATTGTATCAATTTGGTCAACGGGTTTTGGGAGAAATGGTGCCATTGATTTTTATTGGGCGAGTGATCCCGGTTGTGCCGCTTCTTTTGGTTTTGATTCTTTATATTTTGGAAACTTTTTTCAACTTCACCGATTTGAAAAGTTATTTTGTTTTCTTTTTTGCGTTCACGTTGGCGATGCATGTGATCATGACTTCACAGCAGTTGTATGATGAAGATAGTAGTATTTTGAAGGGGCATTATCTGTCGACCGCAGGTTTTGTTTATGTCTGTAATCTTGCTCTTGTGGCTTTTTTGCTTCATTTGAACTTTCCTGATTTTTCTTTTGTCGACTTCTGGAACACCTCGTTTGAAAAAGGGAAAGACATTGTTTTGCCGATTTATGATCGGATTGTGAAACGATAGGGCAAAAGCGATTCCCCAAGATGAACCGCACTACTCCCAAGAATTCAGAACTCACCGTCGATGATTTTTCTAATTTGTATTTCTCGCTAGAAATTACGTATTAATACTTAATTTCTTAGGTATTTCCCCTAATACAAGAACTAGACTTCGGCACTTAAAATGAATGGATTTAGTATACCTCAATGGGGAATCCATGAAGATGCCGGGAAAAATTCTGTTCAATATTTTGTTTTTCTTATCCGTGGCTGTATGGCCTGTCTATTCCCAATCTTCTGTGGTTTCCAATGAGGACTGTTTTGTTTGTCATGAACAAGGGGAACCCCTCGTAAATCGTAGCATCTTTGACAAGTCCGTTCATTCTTCCTTAAACTGTGTCGATTGCCATGCTGATCTTGCTGGCAAAGAACTTCCTCACGACATTCCGCTGGCATCGGTTGAATGCGGGACCTGTCATTCCAGCGAGCAGGCAGAATTTTCTGACAGCCTGCACGGAAAGTCCTTGGCTCAGGGTGACAAACTGGCCCCGCGTTGTCAAAATTGCCACGGATATCACGATATCCTTCCATTAGATGATCCTAACTCAAAAGTCTCGGCGCTGCGCATTCCTTTTGTTTGTGGCTCGTGTCATAGCGAGGGAAGTCCTGTTCAGGTTCAGCGCGAAATTCATCAGGATCATATTTTAGAAAATTATTCCGAGAGTATTCACGGGGAAGGTCTTTTTAAAAAAGGGTTAATTGTCAGTGCCACGTGTGTCTCTTGTCATCAGGCGCATCAAATTCTTCCGCATACGGATGCCCGTTCCTCGATTGCATCACAAAATATCGTGAGCACCTGTTTGAAATGCCATACTCAGATTGAAAGCGTTCATCGTAAAGTCATCAAGGGTGAATTGTGGGAAAAAACTCCTCAAAGTATCCCGGTTTGCGTTGATTGCCATCAGCCGCATAAAGTCCGTAAGGTGTTTTATGACCAAGGGGTGGCGGATAAAGATTGTTTGACCTGTCACGGGAATAAAGAACTAACGTCTTCTCAAAACGGCCGATCTTTGTTTGTTGACACAACTGAATTGACGAAATCCATTCATGAAAAAATTTCCTGTTCTCAATGCCATACTCAGATTTCCATTTCTCAGGTTCGGGCCTGCGAAACGATTAAAGATAAGGTTGATTGTGCTATTTGTCATGCCGGACAGGTTGAGCAATACCAACAAGGCATTCACGGAAAGCTCAATTTAGAAAAAGACCCAAATGCCCCGGGATGCGCGGAGTGCCATGGCATTCACGCGACGCTTTCCCAAAAAAATCTCGAATCCCCTACGTATCCTACCAATGTCCCAGCGTTATGCGCCCGTTGTCACCGAGAGAATGAGAAGGCCGCTGTCCGTTATAAAGGCAAAGAGCATGAGATTTCCGAGCATTATGTGGAGAGCATTCACGGCAAGGGTCTTTTAAAAAGCGGGTTGGTGGTAACCGCCATGTGTACCAATTGTCACACGGCACATAAAGAACTCCCGTCGAGCGATCCGGGGTCAAGCGTAAATCGGCAGAATATTGCGATGACCTGCGCGCAATGTCACAAAGGGGTCTATGAAAAATATTCGCGCAGTATTCACGCCTTTGGAAAAGATAAAGACTCGAACAAATTGTTGCCGGTCTGCAGCGACTGCCATACCGCTCATACGATTAAACGTACAGACATGGATAAGTTCAAGTTTGAGATTATGAATGTCTGTGGTAAGTGCCATCTGGATATCGCTAATACATATTTTGAAACCTTCCATGGGAAGGTCACTAAGCTCGGTTACGCCAAAACTGCCAAATGCCATGATTGCCACGGTTCGCATGAAATTTTGCCAGTAACTGATCCGAATTCTACATTGAGTCGTGAGAACATTCTCAAAACTTGTCAGCAATGCCATGAAGGTGCCCCGAAGCGATTTGCTGGATACTTGACTCATGCGACCCACCATGACCCCCATAAATATCCGTGGGTTTTCTGGACATTCTGGGTCATGACCGGGCTTTTGATTTTTACATTTACCGTCAGTGGTCTTCATACCCTTTTATGGTTGCCCCGTTCTTTACAATTTAGACGGGCACATCCACCCCAACCTTATAATCCGGAAGAAAAACAGTATTTACGATTCCCTCTGATATACCGAATCATGCATGCAACCATGATTGTCAGTTTCTTGACTTTGGCTATTACGGGGATGACTTTGAAATTTTCCTATACTCGATGGGCATCGTGGATATCATTTTTCTTGGGTGGGGTTGAAGTTTCGGGATTTATCCATCGTTGTGCCGCAGTTTTGATGTTTCTGTTATTCGTCATCCATATCGGTCATCTCTGCCAACGCAAGCGCAGGGAATATGGGAGCTGGAAAAAGTTGCTGTTTGGCCCGGACACCATGCTTTTTAATTTAAGAGATATCAAGGAATTCGTGGGTTCGGTCAAATGGTATTTAGGTATAGGCCCGAGACCCCGCTATGGTCGATGGACGTACTGGGAAAAATTTGATTACTTTGCGGTTTTTTGGGGAATTATGGTCATCGGGACTTCAGGGTTGATGCTGTGGTTCCCGGAATTCTTTACCCATTTTCTACCGGGCTGGTTAATTAATGTGGCTAGTATCATCCATAGCGATGAGGCGTTATTGGCTACAGGATTCATCTTTACCATCCATTTCTTTAATACTCATTTCCGTCCAGAAAAATTTCCGATGGACAAAGTTATCTTTACCGGCCGTATGTCGGTGGAAGAATTAAAACATGAAAGACCATCGGAATATGAAGCTCTCATTGCCAAAAACGAACTGGAGAAGAACCTGGTAGACCCCTTGGGCCCCAAAACCATCCGCACGATCGAAATTCTCGCCTGGATTGCCTTGGCCATAGGCATCAGTTTGATTGTTGGCATCATTTGCGCAATGGTTTTTGTTTATAAATAAAATATCTTTATCCAATCGTTTAAGTCTATTCCCTTCGACGATCAGAGGTTTTCGTTTTTAGAAAGTTCTTTACCTGAAATAGCTAAAGGAATCAGTTTTTGACTTTAAAATTTTATGGGGAATGTAGTAAAAACAAGTGGAAAAGTCGATGATATTAGTATAAATTACTGAGTCGGTTGGAGAAGTAAAGGGAGAGGTGTCCTCAAGAGGACCACTTCTCCTTTCTTTA
>JANLHA010000318.1 GCA_024653845.1 Candidatus Omnitrophota bacterium
TGATCTCATTAAACTTGATAAGGACCCGCTGCTCGACACCTGGCGCGACGACACCAATTTCAAGCCGGTCGGCCCCTCCGATATTGAAATCTCTTTCATCCACCTTTTGAGTAATCGTAGCATCAGAAATCGCTTCTTGTGTACGAGTTGTCTGAAAGACCGCGACTTTAGATGACAAACCTCCCAGACCATACAATTTGACATCTTCGAGCTGACCCCAGAGATAAATCAAATGCTGATGAATTTGATCTTTTTCTAAATTCAATTGGACAATCTTGTGATCATTTTCTTTGACCTTATATTCCAATTGGGAGAGTCTCAAGAATTGCCAATCCAGAATGAATAAAAGAAAACTCGCCACGATAACAAATTGAATTTTTCCCTTCATTTTCTAAACTCCTCAAAAATCTTAAAACACTTCAGGGTTTTCTTTAATCCAATGGGTTAACCGTTTAAGCCCCTCTTTCACAGAGACCTCAGGGGCCCATCCCATTTCACGTTTGATTTTATCAATATTCGAAATATAAACTTTCTGATCAAACTTTCGCCAATCATCAAATCCAACCTTAATCTTTTTTGATAAAATTTCTTCAAGTATGGCGACGAGCTCCAAAAGAGAAAGCGTATTTTCCGGCCCCCCGCCGATGTTAAAAACTTCATGCTTCGAATCGGAATTGATAAACTTCTCATAAGCGCGAATAAGGTCTTCTACCCAAAGCACATCGCGAACTTGCTTGCCATCTCCATAAATCGTCACATCACGATTTTGCAACGCACAAATCGAAAACCAAGCTAACCATCCTTGATCCTCAAAACCAAATTGCCGCGTGCCATAAATGCAGCTCATGCGAAAGACCCCTGTCTTGAGTCCATACGTATGGGCGTAATCCTGCACATATTGCTCCCCCGCCAATTTAGAAGTTCCATAAGGGGTGTGGCCCGTTAAATCCACCGACTCCTTTTCGGAAACACCTTTTTCTTTTTTAAAGGTATATCGGCTCTTCTTCTCGACAAGCGCATAATTATTAATATTTTCACCATAAACTTTATTCGTTGAACAATAAATCAACGTCCCTTGAGGATTGACTTCTCGAAAGGCCTCCAGAACGTTGACAGTTCCCACGCAATTGATTTCAAAATCTTCGTACGGGTTATCTAAAGAAAAACGCACGCCTGGCTGAGCCGCGGCGTGAATCACCACATCTGGCTTGTATTGCTGAAAACACTTCTTCAAAGCCGCGCGATCTCGGATATCATTTTTTTCCAAAATGATTTTAGGCAAAGTTTTCAGATAATGCCAGTTGTATTCCACCGATTCTTTCTGAGAGCGAAAAATTTGTGATCTCATCAGATTGTCATAAACAATCACTTGATGATTTTTTTTGGAAAAATGTTCCGCACAATGAGATCCCACCATCCCTGCCCCACCCGTTACCAAAATGGTCATCCTAAAACTCCCTTCACATGATGAATCTTCTTCCAGTTTTCAATCTTTTTAAAAATCCTTCGAAGATAAGAAATGAGCACAAAATATTCATTGATCGTCCGTAAAATATTAATTTTGCTCTTTCCCTTTTTCAACGAATAATCATAAACAAAAGGAATCTCGACGATGCGCTGGGTAAAGAAAGCTGCCTTGATCAGCAGCTCGGCATTTGCCACAAATCCTTTGGATTGAATCAAACCAAATTGCCCAAAATAAGAAACCATTTTTCTCAGAACTCCAACACGATACGCGCGGAAAAAGATCGTGTAGTCAGAAATATGATCGATCGGGAAAAAAAATTTCATCAAATAATTCGCGGAATAACTGAAAATTTTTCTAAGAAAGGGAAATTTGACATATTCTCCTCCTTGATGATACCGAGATGCAATCATGATATCGTTTCCCTTCTCTTCGATGGCAGCAACCAGGGGGCCTACAAAACCAATCTCGCTGGTTTGATCACTTTCCATAATGATCATCACATCGTCGTCTTTGGCTTCTAACAAAACACGCCTAATCCCTTGAGAAAATACGGCGCCCACATTCATGTTAATGAAATACGTTTCGATGATCAGGTTAGGATCTTTCAGTTCATTGAGAATCTTGAGAGAACCATCCGTACTTCCGTCATTGACCGCAATGATTTTATAAGACTTGCCCTCCATCTTCTGCCGAAGGGTCAAAATCAAATTGCGGATATTTTTCTCTTCGTTGAAGACCGGCAATACAAAATAAATCACTGAGATTTTCCTCTCTTATACATCACCCAATTTTGACTTTGAAAAACGAGTTCCCAATTGGCCAGTTGATTCAAATCCATCGTCGCAAATCTTGGGCTATACAAATAAAAGTTAGCTTTTCTATTTTCAACGGGGGCTTCGGGATCCAAAGAATACCGAAAAGGTTCCAAATGGATTTGCCATTTTCTCTCGATCGTGAGCGGAATCGCTCTGGAGGCTTCCATAGCGTTGGCAAAAATCACGTCATCATTTCCTAAACGATGAGCCAAATGATTTTTCTTAAACCATTCTCGCAATTGAATCGTATCCGACATATAACCGGCCTCTCGTCGAAGAGCATACTGACAAACGAATTGATTCACAATCAAGAAAACAATCACCATGATGGCGAGACTTCGGTCTCGGAGATTGAAAAGATGTCGAGAAATCAAAATGGTGACCAAGAATGCAAAAAAGAGACCCAAGGGCGTTGCATAATAAGTGATGGTGCTCCATGGAAGCAGGATCAAAAAATATCCTCCATATAATAAAAGAGCTATCACAACGCCAAATCTCAATTCCCAAGAATTCATAAAACTCTTTTTGATTTCTGGGATTCCCGTCTTCCAAATAATAAAAAACGCACCGAGCACCCAAACGCTATGATTCAAAAAATCTTTTCTCATCCACGACATGAAATTATTGCTCAGAAGTGGAATAGAAAACATATCGTATCTCGAGGAATAACCTGATTTGACAGATTGCAAAAGCCACAAAACGTAAAAAACTGTAATCAAAATCAAAATGCTTCCCGCCAAAAGCATCGACCTAGAAATTCCTACCCCTCTTTTCTCCCAGGAGAGATAAAGATATCCCATACCCAACGCAACCCCACAGGAAACGAATGGCTCTTTGGCGCCAAACGCGCATAAAAGAAAAAGGACTGTCATTACCCAAGCTCCCCATCGAAACCGACGCGCTCCCCCGACATCAATGCTATTGAGAAAAAAATGCAGCGCACATCCAACAAAAAACAGTCCCAGGAATTCATGGGAAGAAAGATAAAAGAACGCGTCATAAAAATAATGAAAAGATAACGTGATGGCCGGCACTAACACGATGGAAATTTTACGTCCAGTAATGCGAAACGCCGCAAATCCCCAAATCAATAACACCATGCAAATTTCAAACAGTTTAAAAATATAAAGAAGCTGCGGATTGTTTTCAAAAAGAGTATAAACAGCGGAAGAATGGGCCACAAAGGTGAATCTTAAAACTCCCCATTCCATGAGGGCGTGGCCGTAACCCTGAAATCGATCGACCATCGTGCTTCCGGAATTGAGAATGGCCATGTCATCCATTAATCCCCAATCCCAACGCAAGAATATAAAATTCAATAACAATGTAACCAGGGGAACGATGGCAACCGTGAGCCACAGAAAAGAGAATACCAATTCTCTCGTTGTCATTTGCTGATTCTTTTCCAAAACTCTTCCTTTCGATCGAACTAAATCTTCTTAGCATAAACAATCATAAAATCTCCCATGGCCACATTGACATAAAATCGGCTAAGAAATGGGAAAGTTTTTCTGATCAAGCTCAAAAAAGAATACGCCAGCGAATTCAACTTCTTGATTTTGTAAAGCAAGTAATCAAAACTGATCGTATGCTTGTAGACTTCAATGGACAAAACTTCAAAGCCCGCCTTCTCTAAATATTGCCGGATATTTTTTCGATCAAAATAATAAATGTGCATTTTCATCAACCACGGCCATTTTTTACCCATCATTCTTGCGAAGAGACTTCCCATATCAACCGTCGAGAAAACAAAGAGCCCTTCCTTCTTTAAAACATTCCGGCACAATTTCAACGTTTCCATGGGGTCATCAACATGCTCCAAGACATCCCACATGGTCACAACATCAAACTCTTCCTTAAACAAATCTTTCAAATTTCTAACTGTCCCCTGATTGATCCGAAGATTAAAAAGTTTCTCTCCTTGCTGGACACACCACAAAGAAGGCTCGAGCCCTTCGACTTGCCATCCTTTTTTAACAGCCTCGGAAAGGAAAACTCCCATCGAACATCCGACGTCGAGCAATTTTCCTGTTTTTTGATAGCGCTCGATGTTCTTTAAATTCCTCTGAAAAGTTTTGATCCTTCCCTGAACTTCTTCTTTATACATTTCGTCCTGAACTTCTTCATAAGAATCTTCAATGATTGAGAAATCAGGACGAGGCGAAGAATACTGAAGCCCGCAATTTCGGCAACGGACAAGCTGATAATATTCTCCGTGACCATCATTGGTGCAGTCGCATTCAAATTTTTGATCCGCCTGTGGATTGACCGTTGAGGGATAAATCACGCGCACCTCACGCCCATGGCAAAGATTGCATTCAACCTCTCTCAACACCTTGATCTCCTCATCCATGTTTAGAATTTTCATTCCCCTGTTCGATTCTTAAGAAAGCCTGGCTCATGCGTTGACCATAATGTTCTGGTCGATACATTTTCAGATATTTTGCCCGATTCCACTCTCCCATTGTCTTACGTAACGCAGGGTTGTCTATAAGAATCTGAATTTTTTCTGCCAATTGCATATCATTTCCCTTCGAAATAAGGAAGCCGCTCCTCCCTTCCTCGATAATCTCAGAGACATTTCCTTCGTCCGACGCCACAATAGGCAGACTTTCCGCCATCGCGTGCAAAAGCACCAAGCCAAAAACATCGCGCAGAGTCGGAAAAATGAAAATGTCCGCTGACCGATAAAGCCGAACCCGCTCTTCTAAAGATTGAACGTAACCCGCATATTCAATTTGGGAAGGATACTTTTTTTGAAGATCAAGAAAATCTCGCTCGATCTCCGGCGACTCAAAAGGCCCGACAAAGGTGAATTTGACATGACGATTCTTTTCTAAAATTCGCGCCGCGGCTTTGAAAGCGACATGAACGCCTTTGGATTGACTCAAATAGGAAAAATAAAGAATTTTTAGGGGTTGCTCTGGATCTTTTGATTTTTCTAAATACCGTGCGACATCGATCGTATCCTCAACACTCCCAGGAACCGCGATCACTTTTTGAGGATCGATCAATCCCAAATAACTCTGATATGTTTTTCCTCCCAAAACAATGCAAGCACTCGTACGCTTGAGCAACCAACGCATCAAAAAACGATAACCTCGTCCACTGGACTGATACATTTCTTGGGCGTACTGCCCCATGTCGTGAATGACAACCTGACATCCCAAAATCCGTCCGGTCGCGCAAAAAAGAAAATCTTTCAAAAAAGGCATTTTGTCCCAACTCATGTTGTAAAGAATATACTTGGGACGAAAAATGACAATTCTCAAGAAATAATCACCAAAATAAAGAATAAGCTTTGAAATTTTTTGAATCGTAATTTTTTTATGTTGTTGATAGGACCAGAATTTGAGATTGAGAAAAGAAATGGGAAATTCTTTCACAAAAGACGATCCCATTAAAATCTCATAAAGAGCACTGTGGCCAAAAAGGGGCGGTGGGAGAACTCCACAAATCAAAATTTTCGGTTTTTTATCCATCTTTTAAAATACTAAGATTCTCTTTATAAAAATGACAAAATTCTTCCAAAATGGACTCAATCGATATTTTCGCTTCCCACCCCAAGGCCATCTTAGCTTTTTGAGAAATCACGGGTGAAAAACTGGCTTTTTCAACGACGGGGCCTAAAAAACGAACCTGAGATTGCGATCCTGTCATTTTGATGATGTCTGAAATGAGTTTTTCAAGTGAGATCGAATCGATGGAAGAAAGATTCAATATCCCATGGACATTGGTCCTCTCTAAAATTTGTTGAAAACAATCAACAATATCTTTAACCGATAAAAATTGCAATGTGGTTTTTGGATCAACAATCATCTCCAAGGGGTTATTCAAAATGGCATTCTTAAAAAAAACAGGCAAAACGGCTTTTTCAGCCTGACGCGCCCCCACAATATTAACGGGCCTGAGAATCAACAACTGCTCTGACGGCACAAGAGTTGAACAAACTTTTTCGGCTTCCCACTTGCTTTTTTCATAATCATGAAGCGGTTCAATTTTAGCGCTCTCATCAATGGGCTTTCCTTCTTGCTTATAAACTTTTGCCGTTGACATAAAAATGAATTTTTTTGTTTGAACGGCCTTGATGAGATTCTGCGTGCCCTTGACATTGACCTCGTCGTAAGCGGAATATCCAGCCTTTCCCACATGAGTGAGATTGAGCGCGGCGAGGTGAAAAACACAATCAAAGTTTTCAGAAAGCTGAAAAGGAACTTTCAAATCTTGGACATAAAACTTCTTAAAATGTTTATCTCCCGCCTCAGGCGCCATCGTATCAAGGCCGTAAAGTCGACATGTACCCCGCAATCTTTCAACAAAAGTCTTGCCAATAAAGCCATTGCATCCCGTCACGAGGACATTCCAATCACGCATGCTTGGCTCTGCTCTCTTTCGCTTCTTTTTCTTTCATGAGCATTGTGGCTCGATACAACGAATCAAATGTTCCCGCGTCGGTCCATGTGGACTTGAGAATCGAATACGATAATTCTCCCCGACGGGCATAATGATCCAAGACATCGGTGATTTCATATTCCCCTCGCGGGCTCTTTTTCAAATTTTGCAGAAGACCAAAAACTTCCGGCAAAAACATCCAAAGTCCAGTGTTCACATAGGAAGAAGTGGGATTTCGAGGTTTTTCTGTAATTTTGGTGATCACTTTATTTTTGAAAGTCACTACCCCATAATTTTGAGGATCTTTGACTTTTGCCACAAGAATTTTAGCCTTAAATTTTTCTTTTTGATTTTTAAAATCATCGACAAATTTTTTCACATTCTCGCTCACAACATTGTCGCCGAGGACAACCATAAATGCTTCGTCCTGCACAAAATTTTTTGCCAATTGAAGAGCCGCTCCCGTTCCACTGCTGCCCTCTTGAATTTCATAATTGAAATGGGCTCCCCACTCTTGTCCCGAACCAAGCAAACGAAAAAAATCTCCAATATATTCTCCGCCCGTGACAATCAAAATGTCTTTGATTCCCGCCTGAATCAATGTCTCGAGAGGATAATAAATCATCGGCTTCTTATAAACCGGAAGCAAATGCTTATTAGTCACTTTGGTCAAAGGTCTCAATCGTTGAGCAGATCCACCTGCTAGAAGAACACCTTTCATCTTCCTCCTCCGATAGTTTGCGTTTTCTTACCACCCCAAAATCCCACAATGTAACGCTGATCCAATTTTTCCCTCACCGGTCGCCACCAATCCTCATTCATCCGATACCAGTCGATGGTTTTTTCTAACCCATCTTTCAGAACGTATTTAGGCTTCCACCCCAGAGCTTTGAGTTTGGAACTGTTTAAACTGTATCGCAAGTCATGCCCTGGACGGTCAGTTACAAAATTGATCGAACTTTCATCTTTGTCCATCAATGCCAAAATCTGTCTTGTCAAATCAAGATTGGAACATTCCTGTTCTGCCCCGATATTATAAACTTCACCCGACACGCCTTGATGAGTCAACAAATCAATCGCTGAACAATGATCTTCCACAAATAACCAATCCCGCACCTGTTGCCCTTTTCCATAAACCGGAACAGGCACATCATTGAGAAGATTGGTAATAAAAAGAGGAATCACTTTTTCCAAATACGCCCGTGGTCCATAGGTATTGGATCCTCTGGTCATAACGACAGGCAAATGATACGTTTCAAAGAAACTGTAAGCCAAACGTTCTCCGCCGAGCTTGGAAGCTGAATACGGATTGCGAGGTTTCAAAACCGATTCCTCCGAAAAACTTCCTTCAAGAATCTGCCCATAAACTTCATCCGTCGAGATTTGAATGAATTTTCGCAGGCCTTTCTGATTTCGCGCTTCTTGCAAAAGGGTGTAAACACCCAAGACATCCGTTTTCAAAAAGGAAACTGGATCATCAATCGAACGGTCGACCGCCACTTCAGCAGCAAAGTTAACCACAACATCGATATCTTTCATCACTTTCGCAACCACATTCGCGTCAGTGATATCCCCTTTGACAAACTCAAAATTGGATCTTTGAAAATAGGGCTTTAAATTTTCTAAATTCGCCGAATACCCCAATTTGTCAAGGACGGTCACATGCAAATCATCATATTTTCGATAAATATAATCTACGAAATGGCTCCCAATAAAACCCGCTCCTCCAGTGATCAAGTATTTCAACTTCTCCTCCTTTAAACTCTTTGCAATTTTCTTTCTTTGCCCAAACTATGCGCGTAGGCAAATGTCATTCCGAAAAAACTCCAGAAAGGAATGGCATTATATGGCAATTCCAAAATGACCAAGAAATTGGCTAGCGCAATCCAATACAAGAGAACACTCACCAGCATTCCCCCAACGAAAGATTTATGAGCTAAAAATTCCCGGGTTAGATAATAAAGGCAATAAAAAATCGCCAGGATCATGATGATTCCCACAATCCCTCCTCGATAAATCATATGAAAAAATGAATTGTGCGGAGTGATCCACCCGTCTCGCTTCCATTCAATGGATCCCCATTCCAAAATTTCCAACGATTTAGAACGCTGAGGCTTGCCAAAACTGATTCCCCCCATAGCCCTCACTCCATTATTTTGAAATTCTTCTTTAAGTTCCTCAATCATATCTTTCCAAATTAGTAATCGGAACAAAGCATTTGTATATGAAATACTCAAGGAACGCGGAGGCTGATTTTTCGTCATCCCTTGCTCTCTGGATTTTGGAAGAAACTCAACAGTTTCTAATCGTACCTTTTCTAGAAAATGATCCAGAGCCGCTTCTTCTTCAAAATGCTGTTCATTAATTATGACCATTAAACGACTTTTAAAATCCAAGAGATATTGATTAACGTTGTCCAACTCTCCTTGTTCCTTGAGTAATTTTACAACATCCTCTTTGATATGAAGAACCAGTTGGTCTAACTTGCGATCAATATCCATCGGCTTATTGGTCTCTCGAGGTTTTTCGCTCCCCACATTTTCTGAAACAGCTTCTATTACCGGTTGGGTTGGGGAATTTTTAACAACCTCCTCCTCTTTCGGTTCAACCATTGGAATATCTTGTTGAGACTCAGCTTTAACTTCGACTGGCAACTCTTTAACCTCTGGAGCTTTTAGGACGATGACCTCTGAAACCGTTTCTCCCACGGCCGGTGGTGACACCTGCTGAACCTTCGCTATTTCAATATTTTCTTCAACCACCACGGCTTTTTCTCTTTCAAAATTTTCATCGTGAATCTTGACCTCTTTGACCGCTTCTTTCACGGCACCTTCTACATTCGCCTCATCCATGGTTTCCACTACCAAAAGCTCAGCAACCTCTTGCGGCTTTCCAGCTATAATTTTTGAACCCGCTTCGACATCCACCGGCGCTGGCATCTGCTGAACCTCTACCTGGACATCCTCTTGAGATTTTTCGACGGTGACGTTTTCTGAAACTTTTTCGGGAGACACTGTTTCTGTTGTCGCTACGACTTCTTTTCTAATTTTTTTTATCAATTTAGATAAATTAATTTCCGCTGAACTTTTATTTTTATTATATAAATTGGCTTTAAGGTCTTCCTGAATAAAAGAATTTTGTTTAGAAGCAATTTTCTCAAGATGACAAGAAAGCAATTCTTGATACTCTTTGAATGCTATAACAGACTTCACTGCATTTTTATCACCAAAAGCATACACGGCAGCCAAAAATCCGACAATAACCAAAAACAACAAAGAAATCTTCCATAAAAATCTCAGCCGACTGATTCCCAAAAAAACATAGAGCCCTAAAAAAGCGACCGCTAAGACTGTCCCAACAACTTGAGACCGACTTCCACTCCATAACGTTCCATAATGAACAACATGGTAGACCAAGACCAAACAACATATCGCATAAAAAAACTTATTCTCTGTTTTCTTACACAACACAATAAAAAGAACCAAAAAGGCTAATAAAGGATACGCTATAAAATTCTGAGCGATATTGATTCCCAATAAAATGATCAATGACCACAATAACCAAGGACGACGGATCCATTCTTTATCAAATGTCGCATAGGCAAAGAGCGCAAAAAGAGGATAGTAAAAAAGCGCGGCATTTCGAAAAGACAGGGGCCCAAAATCCATATATCCGTCGATGGCTTTCCATAAAAGCCAGCCAAGATAAAGAGCAAATAAAAAATTTAATTTGATGGATTTTAAAGGCCATGACTTCGGCCTCATCAAAACCAACAAAAAACATAATCCCAAGAGGATTTCGCCTATAAATATCGGGAAATTCAAAAATGGAAGAGAAACGTGGATTTCAGCGAATGTGGAAAAAAAAAGCGTGGAATAAAAATAACAGAAAATCCCTATCAGAGAGAAAAGAATTCTCCTGATCATCAAAGTCCAACGATCATTCATTTTAGGTGAATCACTTGTTTCCATAAGGACGACTTATTTGATATCTCTAAATTCCAGAGCAACTTAGAATCTAGCAAAAAATGTTTGGGCCCTCCACAGGAGATAAGCTAAAGTGACGCCCAAGAAATACAAATCTTTCCCTGAAATTCTAAAATTTCCCAACATGTTTTTCTTCCGATTATAGGAAAGCCTCTTCTTAGCTTTTTCATCTGAGCAGTTTAGTAATTCTACCTCCAACCATCCATTCTACAACATATAAATTTCTTTTTTGATCCACCGCAACAGCGTGCGGGCTGATGAATTTCCCCGGCTGAATGAGTGTGACAGGAAGCTCTGGCCAACCCTCGATATCCACAATTGGTACGTTTTCACCTAAATAACAAACCAATTTTTTCTGAAAATCAAGCAGGGCTATCCTAGCATGAATTTCAGGAATCAGGAACAAATCTTGATAAGGGGTAAAAGAACAGGGGCTATAGACAATATCCTGACCAAACGAGTATTTGAAACGTCCTTCCAAATCATACACTTGGACACAATGATGATCCGATCAGCCACATACAACTCTGGATCTGACAAGCGGGTATCAATCCAAATCCCGTGGGGACAATTGAAATGACCGATGGGGCCCCCCTTCTCCAGTGATGGTTGCCAAATATTCTCCCTTTTTGCTATAACGATGCACCTGATGCATCCCATAACCATCCGCGACCCAAATGTCGCCATTTCCCCCAAACCGCTCCTCAAAAACACTCACCCAGGTGGGCGAAAAGATTCCCTTCTCATAGACAGACAACGCCGACCGATCTAACTTGAGGACAACCTTTCCACTCAACGTGGTCTTAACGACCTCACGGAATATTGGTCGGTTAACCACAAATATTTCTGACCTTGTTCTTCGACCAAGGTCAAGCCATGGGCTCCTAGAAAATTGCCCCAACTGTCTAACAACTGACCTTCGGGGCTATAAAAAAGCACCGCAGGATTGGCCTGATGAAAAATGATGGTCTGCCCTGTTTTGCTAACAGCGACACCATGCGTACGACCGTTGGGCGGCCTCTGTCGAGGGGATGGAACCCTGACCCAATGGTCCACCCATTCTTAAGAATGCTCTCCGCGGCCGACTAAAACTGGGGGATGCTGTCGCAGGCTCATTCCTTTTGTCCTTCGATGTTTTTGACAAAAAACTTAAGACCCATAACCCGTCGAATCAAATAAAAATTTTCTCGACTAAAGATACCCCATCGCCTTCCTAAATAAAAATAAATCAGCAAGCATAAGGCCTTGCTCACCAAACGAAACACATAAGCCACATGCCATTCTCTCAAAAAAATGGCTAAAAGGGCTGAGCCAAAAAAGACCAAGTAAATGGTAACAACTTTTTTGATTTCCCATTGGATCCAACAGCTTTTCTGAGCAAGAATCATGGTGATGCCTCCACTGAGCAATCCGACGAGAAACATATTCCATGCCGCTCCCGATGCGCCCCAGAGTCTAATCATGGGAATCCCCAAAAGGATATTCAAAACAAGTGTGACAAACGTCAACAAGGAAATCAGGGCGGTTTTCTTTTTGAAAAGCAATTGAACACTATTGATTTTTCCCCAGAAAAGAAATCCATAATACATCGCCAAGATCATCACAATGGTGATGGCGCCATGATATTCCGGCGGAGTGAGAAGCCAAATGACTTCTTCGGCAAATAAGGCAACGACTAAACCAATAAGAATGGATAGATAAATAAAAGGCGTGAGGTATTGGCCCACCGCTTGGGCCGCGTTTTCTTTGAGATCAAATAATCGCTTATAGACCTGCGGTTGAAAAACGTTTTGCAAGGAAGACATATAAACAAAAACCATGTAGGACATTTTTTGACCAATGCTGTAAATTCCAACACCCCCCATTGTCGACAACAATCCCACCATGTATTTATCAAAATGCCTAGAAATCGTGCCATAAAAGATGGGTGGACTTAGCGGAAGACTGTCTTTGAAGGTGTTCCACATCATGGAACGATCGACGGAAAAAGGGCAAAGGCGGATCACTTGCCGATGAAGCGAAATCAACGCCACAATGTTTCCTATCAAACGTGCGTAAACAAGACCAATCACTCCGACACGCAACCCGGCAACAAAAACCAGCGACAAAACAAAAGTGGTGAGACTGCTCATCAAATAATTTTTAATATAGACTCTCGCGTCTTCATGATTCTTGAAATAAAAAAGGTAATATTGTCTTAAAGCCAGCGAGCATTCGGCCGCCAAAGTCAGAATGAGAATAAATCCATACTCCGAGGATTTGGTAAAAAGAAGCGATAAGGGGTGTTGAAAAAAAGACGCCAGAAGAATCAAGAAAAATGAATTGACCGCCACAAAAGAAACAACCGAGAATAAAAGTCGTCCCGAATGATGAAGGTCATTGCGATATTGAAAAAAATTGCGGTCGTAAATATTCAGGAGCGCGAGATTGGCTAAACTGCAACCAAATGTGCCAAAAACGACGGCTAGAGCGAGGATCCCGTAATCTTCAGGACGAAGAATTCTCGAGAAAATGGGCAAGGTTAAGAAAGGCAGGAGATTATCAATGAGGGCTGGAAGAAGATAGAGGAAACTATTCTTAACTTGTTGCTCTTTGGAAGTCATATTTGACTAATCCTTACAGCCATGAAGAAATAGCCGTTTTCACTTCCTTCAGATCAGCAAATTGGCTAAGAACATCGAATAAAAATTCTTTATCCGGCCGCATGTCAAGATGACGCTTGGGATTGCCACGGATATGGAAACCGAGAAGCTCATTTTGCCACAAATATTCTTCCCATTCCCTAACAGACAAATTAGGATAACCTTGCTCTTGGAAACCATGCTTTGAAAAATAATCAGAACGTTTAGGAATATAACAGAAACGATCAGAAAGAAATTTCTCAATCCTCTGGTTAAGTGCAACAGGAAGGTATTTTCTTCCTAAAAAATCCTCTTGGAGTCGAAAAACGGGAATCATGCATTCATACTTGTAATAGTTTTCTGTCCCGACCTGTTTCATTTTCTCATAAAGGTGCCATCCAGTATCCGCCTCTCTCTCAATGGTTTGACGGTTGAAAATCCACCACCGCAAAAAACTGACCGTCGGGCTAAAAATTTTTCGCAAAGATTCCGGAATGTATTCTTTAATTTTCATCGACAAAGATTGATTTTCC
>JANLHA010000319.1 GCA_024653845.1 Candidatus Omnitrophota bacterium
TGACTAGATCCGCTATTGTCACCCAACACATAATAATACCCCAATGGGACTTTGATTTTCTGGCCCAACGTGCCATGATCTCCCCGATTGTAATAATAATTATTCTTCACTTGAGGTATTGTCACGAGCTCACCGTTGACATAAATATCTCCGTCCCGGATCTCAACTTCTTCTCCCCCAATGGCAATCAAACGCTTGATAAAATCCCGTTTCTGATCCCCCGGGTAAACAAAAACGACCACATCCCCCCGGTGAGGATAGGAATATCCCGGCAAACGTTTACTCGTCAATGGGATTTTAGGCCCATAACGCAACTTGTTGACCAAAATGCGATCTCCTTCAATGAGCGTCATACGCATGGAACCGCTAGGAATTCGAAAAGCCTGAATAAAAAATGTTCGAATCACCATGGCCAGCACAAAAGCGATAACAATGGATTCAATCCATTCTCGAGCAACCGATTTGATACGTGCGTTACGCTGTTCTTTGATCGACGCCAAATTTTGTTGTTCTTCCATAAATATTTTCCGTTCTGCCGTTATATTTTTAAGGCGGCTAAAAAGGCTTCTTGAGGCACTTCCACATTCCCAATCTGCTTGAGCTTCTTCTTTCCTTCTTTTTGCTTTTCCCAAAGTTTTCGTTTACGACTGATGTCTCCCCCGTAACATTTGGCCGTCACATTCTTTCCGGCGGCTTTGACCCGCGCGCTGGCAATGATCCGCCCATCCGAGGCCGCTTGGATTCGAACTTCAAAAAGTTGCTGAGGAATCAATTCTTGTAATTTGTCGACGAGGGCCTTACCCTTTTCGTAGGCACGGTCTTTGTGCACCAAACAGGAAAATGCATCACATTCTTTTTCATTGATCAAAATATTAAGCCGAGTGATCTGTGCCGGAAGATATCCTTTGAATTTATAATCAATCGAACCATACCCTTTGGTGGCGGACTTGATCATGTCGCTAAAATCCACAATCACCTCGGAAAGGGGGACATCAAAAAGGATTCGCATCCGGTCTGAAATGAATTCACTCTTTTGATAAATTCCACGTTTGGTCTTTGCCAGCTCGATCACCTTATCCATGGCGCTGACCGGCGTCAAAATGGCAACCTCCAAAACAGGTTCCTGGATTTGGTCAATCATCGTCCGATCAGGCAATTGATTAGGATTTTCAATCTCAATGACCTTTTTATCATTCAACAAAATCCGATACTTCACATTCGGGGTCGTTAAAACGATATTCAAATCATACTCTCGTTGGAGACGCTCTTGAACAATCTCCATATGAAGCAGGCCTAAAAATCCGCAACGAAATCCATGACCAAACGATTGCGATGTTTCGGGCTCATAAACGAGACTCGGATCACTCAACCGCAATTTTCCCAAACTTTCCCGAAGCGCCATGAAATCCTTAGGATTGACGGGATAAATTCCGCAAAAAACCAGTGGATTCAAATGACGGTATCCTTCCAACGGTTTTTCCGTCGGACGCTCAGTTTCGGTGATGGTGTCCCCGACACGCACTTCACTGGGCTCATGAAGATTGCAGGTGATATATCCGACCTCGCCGGTCCGAAGCTCTTTGATTTTTTCGGCCTTAGGACGGAAAACCCCCGTTTCTTGGATATTATATTTCTTCTGGGTATGCATCATGGTGATCCCTAAGCCCGGACGGATGGAACCATTGATCACACGGACATAAAGGATGAT
>JANLHA010000326.1 GCA_024653845.1 Candidatus Omnitrophota bacterium
ATCAGGATTTATATGAATTGCTGGACAGGCCGGATTTGTCAAAAATGTCCGCAACCTGCGGTAAGCTTTGTGAGACAGCTTTAAGGTTGTTCTCTCCCCCCAAGGGGATGTTTATAAAAAAAGAGAAAGTCGCCGAACTGTTAGATAAATATCCACCAAGTAATCTTTTGGGTCATTTCGGATATTCAAACGCCGGAGAACTTTTGGAGAAAGAAGGGTTTGCGTCTGTGGTCAGCGCCTTGAGGTTCACTCAAGATAAAGATTGGATGCATAGATTTTTTGATGTTGCTTATAATGAATTAAAACCAGAAGATTTTGAGGAGAGAGATGTGGAGCTGAAGGTCTTGGAGACCAAGTGGCTTGCGGTGGCCGACAAGTTTCTTGAGAAGAAATATCACAACATCAGCCACCTTAAGGAGTATGGAGTTATTTTTGTGATTCCTTTGCCCATTGATACTCCCGGAGAGACGATGAGAATGTTCACTTTGATAATGCATTATTTACACGAGGTCCCTTTTTATTCAGACTTGTTCCGCAAGTTTATGAAAGATGCTGATTTTATAGATAAATTTAGGTCGCTTTTGAGGGGTGATGTGTCTGATAAAAAAACAGAAGGCAATCGAGCCGTTTGGCGAGTGGTTCAAACATATCTGGCCAAGGATGATGAAAACGATTTTAGACTGCTTCATCCTCATGTAAATCCGGAAGCAGAACACTGGCTTAAGGTGTCTGAAGATTTGAGCCGACTGGTAAGAATGTTGCCCGGAGAAGGGAATATGGGTTTAGGATATTGGGCGGGATTGGATTATGTCGGGGATTTTTTTAAAGATAAAAACGGGCAGGAGCAGTTAGTTAGTTTTGACTTGACCGATTTAATTATGTCTCTGGTGAAAAAGGGACAAGTAAAATATCTTTATCACCAACAGGAAGCTCTTTGGAACAAAATATTTTCCGAGCATCAGGGACGGGAAAGAATGAATCAGCTGATTGAGGAAAACATTATCACTGGGTTCATTGAACTATGATGGAAGGATTAGATTACTATTTAAGACAGGCGAAAGAGGGAAATTATGCAATCGGGCATTTTAATTTTGCCACAGAAGATGTTCTGCGGGGGATTATTGAAGCGTCTCGCGACGCAGGTGCGCCAGCGGTCATGGTCGGAACGTCAGGAGGGGAAGCTGATTTTGTGGGCATGAAAGAGGCTGTTGCTTTGGTTAAAGTAATGAGAGAAAATTTTGATTTTCCTGTTTTTTTGAATGCCGACCATTTTAAATCATTTGATAAATGCAAAGAAGCAATTGATGCGGGGTATGATTCGGTAATTGCTGATGGCTCTAAACTGCCGATGGCAGAAAATATCGCTTTTACGAAGCAGGTGGTTGAATACGCTAAAGAAGTTTCAAAATTTAAAAATTTAAATATTTCAGTGGAAGGCGAACTTGGATACTTGCGAGGTTCTTCGGAAGTTCAGAAAAAAATTGAGATAAGCCCGGCTGATTATTCAAAACCGCAGGAGGTGGCGGATTTTGTTTCGCGAACAGGGGTGGATCGTATGGCGATAGTTTTCGGGAATATTCATGGCATCGTGACCGATCAAAAAGAAAAATTGGACATTGAACATTTCTCAAGAATAGTCAGCGCCTTACAGGGGCATCCTGTAAGCTTTGTGCTTCATGGGGCATCGGGTTTGAAAGACGAGGATGTGGTTGCCTCAATCAAGGCGGGAATAACAAATGTTCATTTTAATACCGAACTTCGGGTAGCTTATCGAAACGAAATAGACAAACAATTCCACGAGCACCCCAACGAAACCACGCCTTACAAATACCTTGGCCCCGCGGTAGACGAAGTCAAAAAACTCGTAGCTCAAAAAATTAGGTTATTTATGTGGAAGAATTAGATAATATTTGAGACTGTTGCGCTGTGGAGATTTTTTTGTTATTCTATTAGGACTTTAAATATGGCTACAAAACATCAAAAAATAGAGCTTAATGCCCAGAAGAGAGAGATTATCGGAGGCGGGCTTA
>JANLHA010000327.1 GCA_024653845.1 Candidatus Omnitrophota bacterium
GTCAGGAACATAATCCAAAACCATTATGTCTTCTTGAATCTTCAGATTTTGAATCCGTTCTAGCACTTTGCCTCCCCATTTTTTCTGGCCACACAAAACAAGCTTATGGGGAATCCGCTGCCTATTTTTTAACGAACAGAAAACTTCCACGAGGGTTGTCACATTTTTGTGTGGCCCCATATTTCCTACATAGAGAATATATTTTTGATCTCCGAGAGAGTAGCGCTGCAAAACCGCTTCCACTTTCCGCCGATCTTCCCAAGAATAAAATCGAGGATCTGCCGCCAAAGGGATAGGAATGATCCGCTCAGAAGCAATGTCTCCTATCTGGCCAAGGTCATTCTTCGTAGATTGGGAACTCGTTACGATATAGGAAGAATGTCTTATAATTCTTTTGATACGGGATAAAAACATGGGACGTTCATTCTTGTATTCTTCAAACTTCAAAGGGATCAAATCATAAATGACGGAAACAATGGGCTTCTTCAAAACAGGCACAACAAGCCCCGTGGCAAAATAAACGTCTAAAGAATCAAAAAAACGGCCTGTGGTCGGCAAAGGCCATCGGTGTTTCGTCCAAAAAAGCTCTAAAACACGGTTAGGAAATGGGAGCCTGTGAAAAAAAACTTGCGGAAATTTTAAAAAGGATTTCAGAACTAAATCAGAATTAAAAGATCGCAGAACTAAATCATATTGATTTCTAGGCGCAACCATCAGCAAAGCTCTTAACAAACTTCGCTGATGGTTGCCAATTCCCGCTCTACCCAAAAGCGGCAGGGCATCAATACCAATTCTCATGCGGGAGCTCTCCTCCCAAAGGATTTCAAAAGGTGCCAATAGACCATCTTTTGGAAAGGCCAAGTTCTGATTGATCGGATAAAGTTTTGTCTGGCTTCCTTTTTATTATTCTTCTTTAAATTCCTTAATCCAAAATGATTATAAATATCCGCCCTCCAAGCAGAGAACCGCGGAGGCCAATGGTATTTTCTGACTTCGTTAGGGAATTTCTTCTGAATGACATCGACAAGAGCCAACTTCGATTCATAAACCACATCTCTATTACTCATCTTACTTTCCTGATGTCTTACTTGAACTGATAATGATTGAGGAATAAATTTGCCTTTACAGCACTGTGCCAACCTTAAACAAAAATCATAATCTTCAATATATAAAATTTGTTCATCATACCCATGAACTTTTTCTAGGCATTCTCTTTTCATTAAGATGGTGATAGGGCCGGCGACAACATTCTTTGTTAAAAAAATTTTAAACAAGTCATCCGTATTCTCTAAAATTTTCTTAAGTGCTGAAGAATAAACACTCTCTTCAACGATATTATTCTCTTCATCCAAGGCTATTCTTTGATCAGTAAAAAGCCATTGGACATCCGGATTTTCTAAAAAAACATCTCTCTTGCGCTCAAGGCATTCGGGAACAAAATAATCATCCGAGTCTAAAAATCCAATCCACTTCCCGTGCGCCAAACGGATTCCCGTATTTCGCGCCGCTGACGATCCTCGACGAGATTGATAAATGTATTGCACATGATTAGCATAATTTTTCTCAATCCAATCCTTGGTATTGTCTGTAGACCCGTCGTCAACCACCACGATTTCAACAGAAGGATAGGTTTGCTGTAAAACGCTATCAATGGCCCTGCCGAGAGTATGCCTACGATTGTAGGTGGGAATAATGATACTAACAAGGGGCTGATCTTTGTCAAATGGCATCGGCGCGGGAGATAGGTTTAATTTCCTTAAAACTCTTAATATCGGTTTCTACCATCATCTGAACAAGTTGCTGGAATTTAACATTGGGCTGCCATTGCAATTTTTCTCGAGCCTTACGATAATCCGCCTTCAGAACGTTGACTTCTGCCGGCCGAATCAAATTTTGATCAATTTTAACATAATCATGAAAATCCAAATCAACACAACGGAAAGCGGCTTCTACAAATTCCTGCACCGAATGCATCTCGCCTGTTCCAATCACATAGTCATCGGGCCTCTCTTTTTGAAGCATCAGCCACATCGCTTCCACATAATCGCCAGCGAATCCCCAATCCCGTAGCGCCTGAAGGTTTCCTAACCGAATTTCATTGCTCAATCCCAGCTTGATCCTTGCAGCCCCCCGAGAAATTTTACGGGTCACAAACTCATATCCTCGACGAGGAGACTCATGGTTAAATAAAATACCGGAACAAGCCCATAAACCATACGCCTCCCGATAATTCCTTGTAAGATCATATCCCGCGACCTTGGAGATCCCATAGGGAGAACGAGGGTGAAACGGCGTCAGCTCATTTTGAGGCGTTTGTGCGGCCTTACCAAACATTTCACTTGATGCGGCAAAATAGAACCGACATTGAGGAGCGCGGTCTCGGACGGCAGAAAGGACATGCTGAGTGCCCCGGATATTCATGTCAATTGTTGAAAATTCGTCTTCAAACGAGTAGCTCACAAAACTCTGCGCGGCCAAATGATAACATTCATCAGGGCGTACTTCATCTAAAACCTTAAAAATGCTGGCATAATTTTCCAAAGAACCCGCATGAATATGAATTTTATCCATGAGGTGTTTGACTCTTCCCAGACGCCCTTCCAGATCTTCTAAAGCAACCCGACGGACAATTCCATGGACTTCATAACCTTTTTTCAAAAGGAGTTCGGCTAAATAAGAGCCGTCCTGCCCCGTGATTCCGGTAATTAAAGCCTTCTTCATGATAGACTCCCTTCTAAGAATACGTTGGTAATTTTCCCGAATCTAGCCAGGAAAGAAAATCTCGTACTCTTTTTTCAACCGTATGAAAAGCTTCGATTTTCCGACGAGCATTCCTGATCATCCTCTGAGCAAAAAATGCATCTGCTTTAAGATGCTGAATATGCTGAATAAGTTGCTCAGGCTGATCCTCTTCAAAAGTCAGGATTTCCTTCCCCTTTTCAAAAAGAGCATTGCTCAATGGTCGATGAGGAATTTCCCAGGCGATAACTGGCCGCCCGGCAGCCATACTTTCTAGCACTCTGGTCGTATATCCTTTAAAGACACTCGGCAGATTAACCACCGCACTGCCTCGCCGCAATCCCATCAACCATCCCCGAAGTATCTTCTTTCTAACAAAACTTAAGGAAGGAGAATAAACCCCTCGAAGGAAGGACTCTTTAAAAGGCAAATTCAATTTCAAAAAAGCAAGGCAGAAAAAATGAGTTAAATTAAAAAGAGAAGGATACAAGCTCCCATCAACAGGTGGGAAATAAACAAAATATTTTTTGAGCATCGGATCATTAACCCATTTTTCCCGCTTGGCATATACATCCCCACTAAAAATCACGGGAGCCTGAAAATCAATAGCATCACTGAAAATAATTTGTTTTTGGGGAATTGCAAACGGCCACCAAAATGTTGGCATGGATTCACTGTTCAAAACTTTGGCGTCCCTTTCATCATTGGCAATGGCATGAGTGAAAAACGGGAGTCTCTGCCTGACTTTTTCCTCCCTTCCCCTTAAAGCAGGCCACTGAGCAAATTCTTCTTCTGTGTGTTCCAGCGATTCTTCAACAATCGCTACTCTCACCGGGGCCAGCTGACGAATCTGTTCCAAAAATTCTTCGTCCAACGGACTATGGACAACCTGCACCCAGACCTGATCAAAGGATTTCCCTTTTAAGACATTTTGTCCTCCTCGAAAACAGACCGATGGGAAGGTAAAGTATTCAACTCCCTCCGCCTGAAAACCCTCCTCCAAGGCCAACTGATTGATATATGATAAACGTTTAGCCTTCGCCCAAACACCAATCTCCTGCGGCATGTATAAGATTCTAAGAGGTCGTTTTTTAAAATTCATAAAAATCACTTTTTAAAGAAGTTTATTGCAAAGAAATTCCGATCTAATTCCGGTAATCAACGCAGGATTTTTAGGATCACTGCCGGCTCCCGAAGAACTGACCTCTAGAATTTCAAGATAAAGATCTTCCATTTGCAGAAGGTTCGTCTGAGGATCCCCCTGATGAGCGCGAAGCCCCAACAAATATAGGCCTGGCTTTAAACAATTTTCAAATTCTATTTTTACAGAATACTGTCCTGGCCGAAGCTGCCAGTGTCCTTTATTGTGATCATTATAGGCTGTAATCAAATAATTCCCTGCCAAATCCCGTAGATAAACACCAAAACGGACATCCTCCATCGGCGTAAAAATTTCCAGGTCAACGGAAAGATTGACCGCTTGCTGCCAATAAACACGAAAACTCTGTCCGGCTCCCTGCTCAAGCTTAATTCTGCGGATAGCCATTTTATTTTCTAAGACAACTGAATCGTTTGAATGTTCAATGATTTTTTCATTCGATTCCAAGGCGTGTTGAGACAAATATTCTTCCATCACTTGATCAATATGGCCGATCTTGGTCACTTGCCCCTGATGAAGGAGCATTGCTCTTGTACAAAGCTCTTTCATCGTTGCCATATTGTGGCTGACAACAACGATTGTACGGCCAGAACGCGCGATGTTTTCCATGCGCCCAATACATTTTTTCTGAAAAGCAATGTCTCCCACGGACAAGACTTCATCAACCAACATAATATCCGGGTCAAAATGAGCTGCGACAGAAAATCCCAGTCGAACATACATTCCGCTGGAATAATATTTGACAGGAGTATCAATAAAACGCTCAATTTCCGAGAAGGCAATAATTTCATCAAACCTTCTATTAATCTCCTCTTTACGCATCCCTAAAATAGCTCCATTGAAATAAACATTTTCTCTTCCCGTAAGATCGGGATGAAACCCTGTTCCTACCTCCAACAGAGAACCCACTCGCCCTCTTAAATGAATTTTCCCGGCTGTAGGATCTGTGATCCGGGACATGATTTTCAAAAGAGTAGATTTTCCAGATCCATTCTTACCGACAATTCCAAAAACTTCTCCCTGTCCAATTGTAAAGCCAACATCTTTAAGAGCCCAGAGCAATGTATCGCTCTTTTCCCGTCGATTTCTCAAGAATGAAGCAGCCAGTGCTTGCAGCGCTTCACGTGCCGTATGGTGAGCTGCTTTTAATTTGCCAATCCGGTAAGACTTGCTCACCTCTGTAGCTTGAATCGCATAATCACTCATAAAAAATCCTCTTTCTACACCAAATCGGCAAAATGCTTTTCCACCCGACGAAAAAAATAAACTCCCGTTATCAAGATAAATAAAATGATTACCGCCGACACACCCAATGCGGCATAAGGAATAGGTTTATCCGCAATGACTAAAGCACGATACCCCTCGACCAGCCCCCAGAGTGGATTTAAAGACAAAATCCATCTCCAGTTCTCATCAACCAAAGATACAGGATAAATCACCGGCGTCACAAAAAGCCAAATCTGTAATAAAAAGGGCACAACATAACGAACATCCCGATAAAGAACATTTAATGCTGATAACCAAAATCCGAATCCGACTCCACACAAAAAAGTTTGGATAATGAGTATCGGCATGAAAACAATTGCTTTCTGCGGAACAAATTGGTAATAAAACATTACACCAAATAAAATTACAAAGGCAATCAGAAAATCAATCAAATAAGAAAGCCCAATGGAAACCGGAATAATCAGTCTTGGAAAATAAATTTTTCGAAGAAGCGAAGAATTTCCTATCAGACATTCCGTCGATCGGCTCAAGCTTTGGGAAAAATAAGTCCAGGGCAACAAACCTAAATAAACAAACACGGGATACGGCACTCCTTCGGACTCTATCTTGGCAAATTTTCCAAAGAACAAAGAAAAAATAACCATTGTTAAAAATGGTTGAATAATAGCCCAAAAAATTCCAATCGCTGTTTGTTTATACCTGACCTTTATTTCTTTCCATGTCAAAAAATAAAACAATTCGCGATAAGACCACAACTCTCTCCAGTTAATCGCCTGCCAGCCTCGCAAGGGATAAATGAAAAACTCTTGAGAAGAAGCCTGAAATTTTATTTTTTTGTCTTCCATTTTACCCTGTAGATGTATAACTTTTATAAAAACTTCCTTGAGTCATGCCTTCGCCCCAGCAAAAAACTAATATTTCTTAAATGAGATTTCGCTGATTGAGATTCTCTCGACTGGTCAGCTTTTAACCCCTCCAATTTAGGAATTAGCATAACAAGAGCACATAAGAACCAATAAGGCTCCATGATTCGAATGATCGTAAAAGTGTTGGCTGTCAATGCATGGACGATCATCCCCACATGTCCTGCTAAGAATCCTAAAGCCAGTCCTTTAAGAAGATCGTCTTTAGAACGTTTGTATATTCGAATTGTATCCCGAAAAATCTTGATCAAAATGCCCAAAAAGACAACAAATCCACCCAGCCCCAATTCTCCTAGAACCAAAAAATATTGACTATCAAGAAAAGCAATCCCTGTGACCCCATAGCCAATGAAAGGATGCTCTTTCCACTTTTCAAAGGCGTACACCCAGCTCCAGATACGAGCGGAGGTCGAAGGGTCTAACTTTATTCCCAAAACCTCAACAGGCTTGATTGATTCTTGAATGTCAGACGAATTTATCGTATAAGAAAGACGCTCCTTTATATGACTTGGAAAAAAGAAAATCCCCAACAGGACAACGACAATGAAAATTCCAATAAGAATACTTTGTTGCTTAAATTTACTAAAAATAATCAATATAGAATACATCGGAATAATGGCCATATAAGAAGCTCTCGAGAGCGTAAATGAAAAAGGGATCAAAGAAAATAATGCTAGACCAATTAATGGCCACCGCCAGCGAGATGAGGGCATATGAATGGTGAGGCCGATAATGATTCCCAGTAAAAGAACTTGATATCCTCCCAAAGTATTCGGCTCTCCTGCGGGACCTTCGAAAGGAGCAGAAACGCGGCCGGTAAATCCAATTTGAGAAACAGCATAAATATTTACAATAGCAAAAGTGATCATAAAGGCTTTCAGGAGGCGAATCACTTGTTCTCTTGTCGTCACAAAGGCTGTGACCATATAAAAAATCATAAAATATTCAAAAAGTTTTAAAACATAGAAAAAACCTTGCAAAATTTGCAAATTCCCCACGACGACACCCTTCGCCGTAGAAACAAAAAATATAACTGAGTACAAAGCAATCATAGGATTCAGTGGCGTTTTTGAAAAAATATGAATTTTTTTAGATAACGCCGTACGAGCCACGAGGACTAAAAAGAAAACAATAATCAAGACATCTTCAATCCGGATGATAATAGATCTCCTAGCCAGCGCACCAATAGAGACTTCCGGTGACAAAAGCATCGCAAAAACTAGAACGACAAGCCCCAAATTAATCCGAGTAATCCCGATAAAAAAAGCCACTGTCCCAACCAAAATCAAAATCGGCCAGTAGTGGGGAACCGTTGTAATCATCTTCCCAGCGAAAAAACTCATCAAGGTCAGGGAAAGAAAGATAACAAGATCAAGAGAAGAATTTCTTATTTGCAGGGACATGGGCTTGTTGTTATAAAATCTATTCAACCATTGATGATGAGGATGTTGACGATGACGTAAGACTTTTCTTAAAAGGCATTTTCCATTTCTCCAAAAGACTTTTTTTCTTCTGGGCGATCTCACTGTAATAACGATAATAGTAAGCAGAATAACCGATTTGAACATCTGTCCTGATGTCATTAAGAACAACACCCAAAAGGTTAGCATGGGCATTTTGCAAATTGGTTTTGGCCATCCGTAAGACGTCTTTGCCAGTTTGGCCTACTCGATAAATCATGATCACACCATCCACCTTGTCACTGAGAGTAATGGCATCTGGAACAGGCATAACTGGAGAACAGTCAATGATAATGACATCGAAAGATTGCTTAAGATCAGAAAGGAGCCGTTCATAGGCTTTGGAACTCAAAAGTTCAGAGACATTATCTACCTGTCGGCCGGCCGTAATAACATACAGGTTGTCAATTCCAGGAATATGTAAAAGGTCATCAATGGATATCCCCCCGGTTAAAAGATCAATAGAGGTATTGACAACCTGCTTCCATTCCATATGCCCCATCAGAATATCGGAAAGACCAGGAATCCTTTCCAGCCCAAAAGTTTTGTAAATCGTGGGTCTTCTCATATTGGACTCAACAAGGATCGTTTTCTTCCCTAATTGAGCCAAGGACAACGCTAAATTCCCCACCGTTGTTGATTTCCCTTCCTGTTTATCAGAACTTGTAAAAAGGATTGTCCGATAATGATGCTTTTTGATCATATTAATAACATTGGTTCTTAACATTTTAATACTTTCTGCCGGCCACGATCGGGGATTCGTAATTGTCACCAGTCGGGCCCTTTGAAAAAGAACTTTCCTGGCCTCCTCAGTCACATCCTCATCATTAATTTCTCCCATTTCATCACTTCCAATGTAAGGGATGATCCCTAGAATAGGAAGATTAATATCATGCTCAATGTCTGCAATCGTTGAAACAGAAGAATCCACACTCTCTTTCAAAAATCCCATTAACAGACCTAACATCAATCCCACCGCAATGCTAACCCCATAATTCATAGCGGCATTCGGCTTGACCGGTTTTTCGGGCACCGCCGCTGGAGACACAATGGTAATAACATCGTCAATAATCTTCGCCAGATTTAATCTGATTTCATCCCGCTGCTTACTGAGTCCTTCATAAGAATTGAGCAGCCGGTCAACGCTTCTTTTCAATTCAGCATACTCAAACTGATTGGAAGAAAGCGTTCCAGAATCCTCATAGAATTTATTAACAATCCGAAAAAGGACTTCTCTTCTTGCATCAAGAAAAAACTTCTGAATCAGCAAAGAAAGGTCTTCCTCTGACTCTGAATTTACAGGAATCTGAATAGAATCCTTAATGATTTCTAAAATCCTTTCTTTTACATCACTGATGAGTTGATCTTGCGCCAAGACAGCTGGATGAGTTTCCGTATAATCAATCAACAGAAGAAATCGGTCAAACTCCAAGCCCAACAATCTTCTCTGCAGCCCAGAAAAAACTGAATCTCTTATAAGAAATTCATTATGAAATGCTTCTAAAACAGGACTGTTAGCCCGCTCTTGCAGATTTTCTTCCAAATTCTTCAATTCTTCATCTAACGTCCGCATATGAGCCTCAAACTCAAACGTTCCCTCAATGGTTAACCGATCCAATGTTGCTTTGATCTCTGGATTCACTTGGAAGACTTTTTCATGATGCTTAAATTTCTGTAATTTTTGTTCCTGTTCTGTCAATTGATTTTTATATTCGACCAGCTGTTTCTCAACATAACTTTGAATGGCTAGCAACCGTTTCTTGCGCCATTCCACATTTTCTTGAATATAAATATCGGCAATTGCCGTCGCCATTAAAGCCGCTTTTTGCGGATCGCTGGAAAACGTTTTAATAATGATAATGTTTGTGTTCTCGATCTGCTCAACTATCACATTCCGTTCATAGTTCAACGAAAAAGTATTGCATTCTTTTTCGTTG
>JANLHA010000332.1 GCA_024653845.1 Candidatus Omnitrophota bacterium
GAACAGCCGTGACTTTTCGACGACCATTCTTGACGGCGTATTCAAAAGCAGCTTTCGCAATCCGACGGGAACACGTGACAGAAATCGGTTTAATAGACACGGCTGAATCAGGACGAATCTTTTTGGGCTGCAAACTGTTAATCAATTCGATCACTTGATTGACTTCTGCCGTGTTGATATCAAACTCGATGCCAGCGTAGAGATCCTCGGTATTTTCTCGAAAAATCACCAAGTTCACATTTTTATTCTTAGCCTTGGTCCCTTCATAATACTTGGCTGGACGGACACACGCATACAGGTCTAAGGCTTGTCGCAATTGCACGTTGACCGAACGAAACCCTTTCCCGACCGGTGTTGCGATAGGGCCCTTGATCGCAACTTTATTACGGCGCACAGATTCCAAGACGTGATCAGGAAGCGGTGTTCCAAATTGTTTGATCGCATGTTCTCCGACGGGAAGCTCTTCCCAATCGATATCCACACCTGTAGCATCCACACATTTTTTCATGGCCAAGGCAACTTCTGGGCCAATCCCATCGCCTGGCAAAAGCGTCACTTTGTAAGACATACGAAAACTCCTTTAACGAGAACGTCCTGTTTTCTTAGCAGGACTTTCTGGTTGAAATAATTGTTTGAATTCGTCTGGCCGCGCCGCTTGCAGTAGCGCATCTTCATATTTGACCAAACCTTGCTGGACCAAAATTTGCAGGCATTTGTCCAGGGTATACATCCCAAAACTTCCTCCCGTCTGAATCGCCGTTGGGATTTGAGCGATGGCCTGTTCACGGATTAAATTTTTAACTCCTGGGGTGGCCACCAAAACTTCCGTTGCCAAGACCCTTCCTTTCCCGTCGGCGCGAGGCATGAGGACCTGCGAAAGGACGCCACGCAAAGCGGAAGCCAATTGCAATTTCACTTGCTGTTGCTGATGCGCCGGAAAAACGTCAATGATCCGCGCTACCGTTTGTGCCGCATCCGGAGTGTGCAATGTAGCCAAAACCAAATGCCCTGTTTCGGCCGCTGTCAAAGCGGTGGAAATCGTTTCCAAATCTCGCATTTCTCCGACGACAATGACGTCTGGATCTTGACGCAAACATCGTTTTAGAGCTTCCGCAAACGAATGCGTATCGCTATAAACTTCTCGCTGTTTAATCACAGATTTTTTATTGGTATGAATATACTCGATGGGATCTTCAATCATGATCACCATTTCTTCTCGCTCTTCATTGATAAGATTGACCATCCCAGCCAATGTGGTCGTTTTTCCCGTTCCTGTCGGCCCTGTGACCAGCACCAAGCCATTGGGTTTGCGTGCAAAGTCAGAAACAACCGGCGGCAACCCCAACTGTTCTAGCTTGGGAACAAACAAAGGAATCCGACGAAATGCCGCCTCAACAGATCCTCGCTGAATATGCACGTTAACGCGGAAACGATCCATCCCCGAAAGGGCCAATGAAAAATCGAGTTCCCGATCTTTCTCGAATTTTTCTTTTTGGGCATCGGTCATGATGCCATAAATCATTTTTTTCAGTTGTTCTCGAGAAAGCGGATCAGGATGGGCATGAACGAGATCCCCATTGATTCTTAAAATCGGAGGAGTATCGCAAGTCAGATGAAGGTCAGAGGCTTTTTTGTCAATGGATAATTGGAGCAGGTCCCGGAGATCCATATTCTCACCTCGATAGTTAGGATTGTTTTTTGATCCACTCAGCGATGCGTTTGATGCCCTCTTCAATTCTTTCCAAAGAGGTAGAAAAACTCATACGAATATATCCTGGAGCACCAAAGCTGTCTCCTGGGATCACAGCCACATTAACGTCATCAAGAATGCATTTAGCAATTTTTTCAGAATCACCCAATTTCGAAAAATCACAAAAGACATAAAAAGCCCCATCAGGGGTTGTACACCGAATCTCTGGGATCCGGCTCAAAGCTGCAATCATAAGATCTCTTCGCTTCTTAAATTCTTGGCACATCGCGTCAATGCTTTCCGACGACATCTCCAAAGCCTTCAAAGCCGCAACTTGACTGATGGACGTCGGGTTCGAAGTCGAATGGTCTTGAAATTTCTTCACATAATCCATAATTTCTAAAGGTCCCGCCGCATATCCAATTCGCCATCCGGTCATGGAATACGCCTTCGAAACTCCATTGACCGTGATCGTCAAATCATAAATGTCTTTTCCCAAAGCGGCAATCGAAACATATTCTTGGCTGTCAAAAATCAATTTCTCATAAATCTCGTCGCTGATGACATAAAGATGGTTCTCCACACAAACCTTGGCGATGGCTTCCAATTCTTCTCGTGTATAAACCATTCCTGTCGGGTTCGAGGGGGAATTCAAAATCAAAATTTTGGATTGAGGGGTGATCGCTCGACGAAGTTGATCAGCGTTGATCTTGAACCGATTCTGCACGGTTGTGGGAATGAATTTAGAAACCGATCCAGCCACTTTGACCATCTCTGGATAACTGACCCAATAAGGAGCAGGAATCAAAACTTCCTCTCCTTCATCCGCTAAAACTTGAATGATATTGAAAATGGCATGCTTAGCGCCACAAGAGACCGCGATTTGATTAGGATGATAGGTGAGCTGATTGTCTTTTTTGAATTTGGCAGCGATCGCTTCGCGCAATTCTTGCGTGCCGGTACTCGGAGTGTATTTGGTAAAACCTTTTTCAATCGCTTCAATGCCGGCTCGCTTGATTTCAGGGAACGTATCGAAATCAGGCTCGCCAGCAGCAAAGTTGACAACATCAAAACCTTTGGACTTGAGCTCTTTGGCACGTGCGGTAATGGCCAGAGTGGAAGAACCAACGAGATCTTTGATCCGAGAGTTAATCTTGAGATTCAATGTCTGCATTTTCCTAGAGAGCTGACCAATTGATGAAATGCAAGGCGTCAGACAATCTTC
>JANLHA010000151.1 GCA_024653845.1 Candidatus Omnitrophota bacterium
CATTCCTCCTGCCAAAGCGATTCCATACAAACCCCAAATTTTGGCCAAGAAAATGGCTAACCCCAAATTCAAGATTCCGACGATAATTTGCATAATTGCTGGCCATTTGACGCTATTCGTTGCCATGGAGATCTGATGCAAAGGCAAATATCCCAGATTGAGACACAAGTGAAATGTCATTATCACCAATAATAGAGCCAGCGAAACAAAATCCGGCCCGAGCCAAACATAAAGCAACGGCTTAGAAAAACCACAGATGAGTCCGACAGGCAAAGCGATGGTTAATCCTACAAACTTTACAGATTTACGAGCGTACCTAACCAATTCTTCAAAATTTCGTTGGGCATAATAAGCCACAATCGTCGGGCCAAAAACTCCCGCAATCACCATTGCAAAATTCCTTAACAATGCCGACCACTGCATGACAGACGCATATTGACCTGTCGATTCAGCTCCCAACAATCGGTTGGCCACCACCAGATCGATGCTCAAAATCAAAAGCGTTCCGATCTGACTGATAAAAATCCATATGCCCGTCCCGCTCATTTCTTTCAAAACCTGGAGATTAAAATCTTCCCACCTAACCGCAAGGAACGGCAGCAATCTTTTCGAAACAAGGATCGCCCCCATCAAATTAATAAGACTCGCCAAGAATATTCCAAGCCCCACATAAAAAAGATTTGCAGTAGAAAAATGAAAAAACACAACCACAGATCCAATGCGTGTCAATAAATTGGCAATGTGAACAAGATTACGCAAATCAAAACGGTTTCGACAATAGGATGTCATTTCAAAAGCACTTCCGATCGTCGTGATCAAAAACGCTGCAACAGCAAATGCAAAAAGCCACCGCACTTCAGCTTCGAGCCCCACCGGAATTTGAAAAAAATGATTGGCATAGACAATAAGAAAAATTCCCGGGACTAACAAAATTCCTGCGATGATCGCACTTCCCCAAAATGCGGTATTAAAAATCCGGTTGGCTTCCTGATCATTGGATTTTTCCAAGGCAATGGTCATATATCGACCCACCGCAATATTGAGCGCAAAAGTGATGATCGTCATATAGGACGTCACCGTCGTGGCCAATGGAATCAAACCATACGTGGCAACACCCAAATGATGAATCAAATATGGGATAAACCATATAGAGGTGACAACGCTAATGGCAAAAAAAGCCACATTGCTCGCCAGATTGATAGCGAATTGCGATTTGCCTTGCTGAAGAATTTTACTCATAACTTTTCACTCAAATCTTTTTCAGAGGATCCTTCTTTTCTGGACTTGATAATCTTTGCAGGATTACCGCCAACGATCATGTATTCCGGAACATTTCTAGTCACAATTGCACCTGCCCCAATGATAGCTCCCTCTCCGACGGTAATCCCAGGCAGAATGATCACACGATCTCCAATCCAAACATCATCGTGAATCGTGACCGGGGCCTCACTTTGAAAACCCTGTTGATTCATCGGAATGTCCGTTCGCGAAAAGTTATGGCTCTGGGTTCGGATGATCACATCTTTGCCCATCATCACATTGTTGCCAATCGTAATCCGACCCGACAAATACGCATTCAAACCAATGCCCGAGTGATCGCCAATCCTAATGCCACTTCCCGAATGAAAAAACGCACCGGTTTCGATATTGACATTTCTTCCGCAAGAGGCAAAAAGCGGACGACAGATCCAATAACGCAACGCCTTAGGGATTTCTCCCCCCGGAACAAAGGACGGCGGCAGCCACCGGGCAAACCCATAATAACAGATGCAAAACAACATCCGAATGAAGGATTTTATCATAAAACCTCAAACTCGTTCGTAGACAAATCTGGGAATGGGAAATGTCTTATTATTGAGAACGCTGCCCAAAATATTCACATTTCTTTCTTGCAAGGATTTCAGGCCCATCTTCAAAACCTTACGGCGCGTTTGGTTTTCATTCACCACCACAATCGTCGTGTCGGCAGAGAGCGAAAGCACCACGGGATCTTTGTACGATTTGAGATTTGGGCAATCGATGAGAATGATATCGTATTTCCCCTGGATGTCTTGCAGAGCTTCTTTAATTTTGGCTGGGTCCAAAAGCATTAGAGGATTCAATTCATTTTTTCCGGCGGGGACGGCATGCAAATTGTCATGGATTTCTTTGGTGATCTCTCTTAAAGGAACACGTTTTTCCAAAACATCCGCAAATCCCATGGAATTCTCAACCTTTAACAATTTATGTAACGAAGGATTTCGAAAATTTGCATCAACCAAAAGCACTCGGAGGTCCCCTTTCTGAGACATGAAGAATCCAAGATTGGTCATCACCGTTGAGGTTTCTTCCTCAGATGTCGCAGCAGTGAACATGATGGTTTTGATTTTCCGGTCTTTGATCGAAAAATAAAGTTGATCAAAGAGGCTTTGATAATGCTTGGCATAATTTGATTTTTTTTGAGGATCAGAAATCAATGATCTTTCGATCATATTCCGTCGAGGAATGGATCCTAAGAACCGCAAGTTGAGTTCACTTTCAATATCTTGGGATGATTTGAACGTCGGGTCCATGTACTCAAAAATAAAAGCTAAAACAATTCC
>JANLHA010000334.1 GCA_024653845.1 Candidatus Omnitrophota bacterium
GCAAGTCGTTTAGCCAGCTGGACAGTTCTTGCGATGGACAATCCTCGCAGTGAAGACCCGTCTGAGATCATGCAGGAAATTGTCAAAGGATTTGAAGGGAAAAATTACGAAGTGATTTTTGATCGTCGAGAAGCCATTGAAAAAGCATTGAACCTGGCACAAAAGGACGATGTGGTTTTGATCGCCGGCAAAGGGCATGAAGATTATCAAATCTTCAAAGATCGAACGATTCATTTTGATGATCGAGAAGTCGTGAGAAAATATTTGAGAAAGGTCTTTACCCCTCAAAGGACATCGCCGATGATGGCTTTCTCGATTTCTCAAATCTTGAAAGCCACAGGAGGGAAATTGATCTCGGGCCCTCGACAAGGAGAAGTCTTGGGGATTTCGACCAATTCCAAGAAAATTGAAGACGGAGAGCTGTTCATCGCGATCAAAGGAGAGCATTTTGATGGTCATGATTTCGTTGAGGATGTTGTCAAACAAGGTGTCAAAGCCGTTATCATTTCAAAAAAGAAAATCAAATCTTTCAAAACAAAGAAAATAGACGTAAATCACCACGTTGCTTTTATTGCCGTGGACGACCCTGTTAAAGCATTAGGGAATTTGGCACGATTTCATCGTCATCGGTTTTCAATTCCTGTGATTGCTATCACGGGGTCTGCTGGGAAAACAACGACCAAGGAAATGGTTGCTAAGGTTTTGGAGAGCCGTTTTCGGGTTTTGAAAAATATGGGGACAGAAAATAATTTCATTGGTGTGCCGCAGACGTTATTGAAGTTGCAGCCTTCGCATCAAGTGGTTGTCCTTGAGGTGGGAACAAATCAGCCAGGGGATATTGCCTGGTTAACGCATGTTGTCAACCCAGACATCGCTATCTTTACCAATATTGGGGAATCTCACTTGGAGCGTTTGAAGTCTCCTGAAAAAGTTTTTGAAGAAAAATCTCAGCTTGTGCGAGGAATGAAAAAGACTGGCACAGTGATTTTAAATATCGACGATCGATTTCTAAAGCAGATGTTGGCCTGGAAAAGATTTTCACCTAAACTTTTAACATTTGGCATTGAGAACCCTGCAGATTTTCAGGCAAAAGACATTCGTATCAATGATCGTCATCAATTGGAATTTCAGATTTCTGAAGGCCCCCAATTTTCTTTGCCGACGACGATGCGAGAGAACATCTACAATGCGTTAGCTGCTATCTGCTGTGGACGGATTTGTTCTGTTGAATATCCTGCAATTGTTAAGGCATTAAGTCAATTTTCTTCATCTGCGCATAGACAAGAAGTGCATCGCTTTTCGCATTGCTGGGTAATCGATGATTCTTATAATGCCAATCCCGTTTCGTTTCGCAGTGCTGTGAATGTTTTGGACCAATTTCCATCAAAGGGGAAGAGGATTTTGGTATGTGCTGACATGCTGGAGTTAGGAAGGCAATCCAAGCGGCTACACCAGGCGATGGGAGAAGAGATTTCAAGAGCCAAGATTGATGTCATCTTCGCTTATGGAAAGTTTTCTGAAGATATTGTCAAGACGATACGAAAAAAGAAAACAAGCCAAAGAACATTTTATTATCGACAAATGGGTGCGTTGCATCGACGGTTACTAGAGCTTTGCCATCCAGAAGATGTGATTTTGGTGAAAGGTTCTCGGGGGATGAGGATGGAAAAAACGGTGGAATTTTTGAAAGAGAAATTGAAATAGGAAAAGGAGTTCCTTAATGTTTTATTATCTTGCCCAATTGCGTGATTTCTTTTTTGTCTTTAATGTTTTTAAATATATTACATTTCGTGCCGCGATGGCCGCGGTCACAACATTCATTTTGTGCATGATTTTTGCCCCGATTTTAACAAAATTTTTTCGGGAGTTGAAAATTCGAGAAAATGCCAAGCGAGACGATTGCCCTCATTTAGCGAGTTTTCATAATACGAAGGAAGGTATTCCAACGATGGGAGGGATTTTTATCGTCGGTAGTATTGTCATTTCGGTGCTTCTATGGGCAGATTTGAGTAATCATTACATTCTTTTGACGCTGTTCACGTGTGTTTATTTAGCAGTTTTGGGTGCCATTGATGACTATTTGAAATTGACGAAAAAGAAGGGATTCCGAGGGTTGCGTCCACGGATGAAGTTCATTTGGCAAGTCCTTTTGGGGTGTTTTGTGGGTTCATACATTTTTTTTAGTCCTGAAGTTTCAACGAAAGTCGATATCCCGTTCCTGAAAAATGTGGCATGGGATATCGGATGGTTTTATGTTCCGTTTGTAGCTTTGATAGTGATCGGAACAACCAATGCGGTCAATTTGACCGATGGAATGGATGGGTTGGCCATTGGGTGTGTTTTGATTGTCAGCGCCACGTTGGCGATTTTAAGTTATGTAACAGGGCATGCGAATTTTAGTGAATATCTTTTCATTCCGTTCATTCCTGGGGCGGGAGAGCTGGCCGTTTTTTGTGCCGCCATGATGGGGGCGAGTTTGGGATTTTTATGGTTCAACTCTCATCCGGCGACGATCTTCATGGGAGATACCGGCTCTTTGGCTTTGGGAGGAAGTATTGGAATTATTGCTGTTTTTATCAAGAAAGAAATTCTTTTGGTCCTTCTCGGGGGGGTTTTTGTTATGGAAGCGTTATCAGTCATCTTGCAAGTGGCATCATTTAAGACAACGGGAAAAAGGATTTTTAAAATTTCTCCCTTGCATCATCATTTCCAGCTTTCCGGTTGGCCAGAGTCCAAGATTATCATTCGTTTCTGGATTTTAGGAGTCATTTTCGCGCTGTTAACTCTTATGACATTAAAGGTGCGTTAATGAATTTGCGAGGCAAAAAAGTTGCGGTCATCGGAATCAATCGAAGCGGGCAAAGTGCGGCCAGGCTTCTTACACAGGTCGGCGCGCAGGTCAAGATTTCTGATGCCAGTGCTGAGAAATTCAAAGAAACTGAATTTTATCAGTGGACTCGGGCGCAGAATATTCCGATGGAATTGAGTGGTCATACTCGAGACTTTATTGAAGATAATGATCTCATTGTCATTAGCCCTGGAGTTCCTCAGGATGCGCTTCCCTTGCAATGGGCGAGGGAAAAAGGAATTTCAGTGATCGGTGAAATTGAATTGGGATATCAATTTTGCCGTGCGCCGATCATTGCTGTTACAGGGAGCAATGGAAAAACCACGGTTTCAACCTTGATCAAAGATGTTTTAGTCAGAGCTGGCAAAAAGGTTTTTCTTGGTGGAAACATTGGTCAGCCTTTTTGCGATGATGTTCTCAATTCGGCCCAATGGGATTATGCGGTTTTGGAAATCAGTTCTTTCCAATTGGAATCGATTGTGAAATTCAAACCTAAAATTGCCGTCTGGTTAAATTTTAGTGAAAATCACTTGGACCGTCACAAGGATATGCAGGAATATTTCGATGCCAAGAAACGGATTTTTTTTAATCAAGATGAGAATGATTATGCCGTTCTGAACATACAGCAGGAAAAATTACGAATGTTAGCTGCACAATTGAAGGCCCGGGTTGTCTTCTTTAATTCTGTTGATAAGATTCAGGCGTGGGAGTCTTCTCATCCTAATTTTCTTGCCGTTGGTGAAGTGGCTAAAATTTGTGGAATCGACCGCAAAGTTTGTTTGGAAGTTTTCCGGAATTTTCCTGGTGTCGAGCACCGGTTGGAAAAAGTGGCAACCCTCGATGGGGTTGATTTTATTAACGATTCCAAAGCGACAACTGCAGAGGCCGCTCGTTGGGCCTTAGAAAGAATCGAACAGCCGATCATTTGGATCTGTGGCGGGCGAGATAAGCACATTGATTTTTCTGTCCTGACACCGTTAGTCAAAGCCAAAGTGAAAATGATAGCCGCCATAGGAGAGGCTCGGCCTAAAATCAAAAGCACATTTGGAGACGTCGTAGAAGTCCATGAATTTGCATCTCTCGAGGACGCCGTTAAGTTTTCGCGCACATGTGCTCAGCAGGGAGATTGTGTGATTTTGAGCCCGATGTGCTCGAGTTTTGACATGTTCACCAATTTTGAAGAACGAGGAAAGGTTTTTAAAGAAATTGTTCGAAAGCTCAAATCTGAAATCGAAGGGGCTGTAAGGAGAAGCTGATGCGCCAAATCCGGATCGCTATTGCAACGATTGTTTCTTTTTTGATTTTTGTAGGCATCGTGATGATCTATAGTTCGACGGGGATTTATGCTCTCCAGGAAATGGGGGACAAACTCTATTTTCTTAAACGCCATTTGATTTTCTTGAGCTTAGGCCTTTTGTTAACGCTTGGCGTGATGATGATCGATTATCGGATCCTCCAAAAATTATCAAAGCCGATCCTTTTTGTGGCGGTGATTTTGTTAATTCTTGTTCTCATCCCTGGGATCGGGCAATACATCAATGGTGCCCGGCGCTGGTTTAAGATGGGACCTTTCAATTTTCAACCTTCTGAATTTGCTAAACTGGCGATGGTCATTTATGCAGCCGACTTCCTGGCGCGTAAGCAATCTAAAGTAAAAAGTTTTTTTCATGGATTTCTCCCTTTGATGACGGTTGTGGGAGTTGTCTGTGCCTTGATTCTCAAGCAGCCGGATTTAGGAAGTTCTTTTCTCATTGGTGTCGTTGTTTTGACCATGCTTTTTGTCGCTGGAGTGGAACTCAAATATTTAGGATTTTTAGGATTCATGACATTGCCGGCATTCTTTGTATTGATTGTCAATGTGCCCTACCGTTGGACGAGAATCATTACGTTTTTGGACCCTTGGGAAGATAGTCAGGGAACGGGTTTTCAATTGACCCAATCGCAAATTGCATTAGGAAGTGGCGGGATTTTTGGCGTCGGATTAGGACACAGCATGCAGAAACTTTTTTATCTGCCGGCGGCTCATACCGATTTCATTCTTTCCATCATTGGCGAGGAGTTGGGTTTCATCGGGGCTTTCACGGTCATTTTATTTTTTATCGCGTTCATCTGGCAAGGAGCGCGATTAGCCAAACGAGTGTCAGATCCTTTTGGATATTTTCTAAGTATAGGAATTGTGGTGATGTTAGGGTTCCAAGCGATGATCAACATCGGGGTCAGCATTGGAGCGCTTCCGACCAAAGGGCTTCCTCTTCCCTTTATTAGTTATGGCGGGTCCGCGTTGATTTTTAATCTGATGGAGATTGGATTGCTTTTGAATATTTCGAGAGGAAACGATGCATGAAATGTGTCATGGCCACAGGAGGGAGTGGAGGGCACATTTTCCCGGCCATCGAAGTCGCCAAAGTGTTACGACAGGCTGGTCATGAGGTTATTTTCGCGGGAACCTTTCGTCATTTCCATCATCAGATTGCTCGAGAAGGCTTTGTTCTTTATGAATTTGAGACGAAACCGTTTTCGATTAAAGCATGGAATGGTTTTTGCGAATTTTCTCGATCTCTCTCAAAATCTTTTTTTAGCTCTTTGAAATTATTAAAAGAAATTCAGCCGGACGTGGTTATTGGGTTTGGCGGATATGGATCTTTTCCAATTGTGGTCTCTGGAATTCTTCTAAATTTTCCGACGATGATCCATGAACAAAATGTGATTCCTGGTCGAGCCAACCGAATTTTAGCCCCAGGTGTTAAAAGAATCGCGATCAGTTTTGAAGAAACCCAAAAATATTTTCCGGCACAGAAAACGGTCTGGACTGGCTGTCCATGTCGTTTGGCAAATACCCAATTGAATCGGTCGAGCATTCTTAAAGAATTTGGATTAAGTGAGCATAAGAAGACGATCCTTGTTTTAGGAGGTAGTCAGGGAAGTCAACGAATCAATCAAGCGTTCATGGATGTCAGTTATCTTCTGAAAGATGAGATCCCTCTGCAAGTGATTCATCTTTCGGGTGAGCGTGAT
>JANLHA010000339.1 GCA_024653845.1 Candidatus Omnitrophota bacterium
ATCAATTCGTGACATATTGGTTTGCGGAATAACTGAATGGCAGGAAGATACCGTATGAAAGCCTTTTTGGCAAGAGAGGAACTTATGATGTATGATTTCAGACAATGCTTACCCTCCTCTTTCAAGAACCGCTTCTTTTTTTGGTGTGGATACTGGCGATTCTGATTGCCTTATCAACGCATGAATTTTCGCATGCTCTGGCAGGGACTCTCCTTGGCGATGAAACCGCAAAGCGCATGGGTCGCTTAACATTGAATCCGCTTGCCCATGTTGATCCCATCGGTTTAATCGCGCTTGTGACAGTCGGCTTTGGATGGGGGAAGCCTGTGCCGTTTAATCCGTACAATTTAAAAAATCAAAAGTGGGGTCCTGTATTGGTTGCGCTTGCTGGGCCTGGGATGAATCTCTCGATCGCGATTGTCCTTGGACTTTTACTTCGAGTGATCGGTCCACTTCTCGGACCTACAAATCTTCTTTCTCAATTTTTATATTTAAGTGTTTTTTTGAATGTCGCTTTGTTATTCTTCAACCTGATCCCAGTCCCACCGCTTGATGGGTCGAAGTTATTGCTTGCCATGGTTTCTGGAAAACAACATGAACGTGTTCGCATTTTCTTGGAAACACGAGGGCCAATGATTTTACTTGGATTGATTGTCGCGGATTTGATTCTTGGTATAAATGTTTTTGGATGGCTATTTAACATCGTTTCCTCTGTCGCAACATGGATTGTGGGTTTTGGAATATAGAGATTCTACCCATTTATGATCACAACAAAGAGGATTTGGTCAGCAAAGAAAAGTATATTTCTTATTTGGGGGAGCGTGCTTTCTGCAAGCGTTCTTGTTTCTTTGTTTACGTCAGCTCGCCTCCCTTCTGTTGCTGACTCTGCGCTTCGGCAACCTTTGACATTGCTCGTGAGCGTGCTTCTTATCACGTATACCCTAAAGATTACCCGTAAAATAGCGCCGAAAGATTCATGGCAACTCATTGTCCACGTGTTGCCTGCATCGCTCGTATTCGGAATTATTCTTTCTGTGTTTGGAAAATGGAATGATGGGAGTGGTGTGCTCGCACTTCCGTTTCGTTCTGTCGTTTCTTTTTTGCTTTCCGGTGGAATTTTACCGGTTGCTATCGGTCCGGAATCACTCCTTCGTTTTTCACTTCTTGGTCTTTCAATTCTTCTTGCTATAAAACAAAAACGTGGACAGTCGACTTTTTCTCAAAGATTTTTGATCGGAATTCTTGCATGGATTGCTTCTGCCGTAGTTCTTTTGGTGCCAAGTTGGATGATGCTTTCTTCATCACTTTTGCGAGGTTCCGTCGTAATCCATGCGCAAGATGCTGTGCGTAGTCTAGGCGTGATGCACACGGGATCGTACTGGTCGTCATTTCAGGCGGATCGTTTTTTTACAGGGATCGGAAATGAAGTGACAAATGCATCCGGATTGTCGACGTCAGCATTTCTTTTGATTGTTGGACTCTTACTTTGTGCACTTCTTTCATGGCGAACAAGTCAAAAAGGAGTTGAAACAAAAGCAAATCAAATTTTGGTAAAAATGTCTTCAGCAGAGTCTCTTTTTCTACTCTCCGGAACACTCGCTGGTTTTTTGATTGGAATACGTGGGTACCGTTTCTCATGGAATGGAGTGAATGCAATGGCATTTGTATTGATGCTTATTTGCAGTGTCGCGCTCGTATTGATTTGGCTGATCGGTAAAGAAACGGAGCATTATGACTCAGTCGTTTTAGTGGCATTACTAACAGGTGGCATTCTTGGATGGCCTGCGCTTGTTTTGGTTCTCGCGTTCCTCTTCTTCTCGTGGTTGATGTCGTTGAATGAATTTGAATGGAAACAGTCGATGTATGGACGCGCGGGTGTCATGGTGATTTTGACCTTATTTGCCGTTGCGTTGGGTGGTGTCGTGGGAGCAAGAAGCCCACTTTATCCTCATGAGCTTTCGGGATGGATTGGCGCTTGGGCGATCCTCGTTGCAGGCGCAACAATCCTTTGCCAATTTGACCACAACAAGCGAAAAAACTTACGGATCGTTTTCGGGATTTCCGTTCTTTCGACGATTGGATTTTTACCGTTACTCCCATATTACGCGCTTGGTGGGTTGGTCGCTCTTCTTTT